>NZ_SGTV01000022.1:0-55083 GCF_005435035.1 Halorubrum sp. SD690R
GCGACGCTCCGAGACGAACGTCTTGATAGGGAACATTGTTCGTCGGGTGACGCGGTCGCGTCACCCTTGCCCGCTGTGGCTTCCAGCTACTGCTGAGAACTCACCAACAATCCTCTACCCAAGAGCGTTACACCAATAAAAGCGAGTTCATCAAGGAAGCCTGCCGGTCGCATCTTCGCGAACTAAATGACGACACAGCGATCACCGCCCTTCGACTAGAGCAACTGCTCGCGCAGGCTGAGCAGAGCCGCCAATCAGATGGTGATATCGACGCCGAGCTCACGGCACTCGGCGAGAAAGTCGATGCAGACGATCTTGAGCAGGCTGTCGACGAGGCTCGTGAAGAAACGGCCACACAAGTGTACAGATCTGATTCGTGAAAATCCTCGATACGAATCTGTGGGTATTCGGTACACTGCGAACCAACGAACAGGCAACCGAATTACTCACGCACAAAGACATTCATGAGATTGTCCAACGAGGTTGATAATCTGTGTGTGAATATCGCCCGCAAGCGCAAGCATCGCATTCGCTCGTTCTTTTGTCGCCATCCCGTCCTAATAGTACGTATGAGCGCGATTTTCGTTCCAAAGATCTTCGAGCTCCATCGCAACCTCCTCGGTGATGAATCCAACATCTGCGCTTCGATTGATTGCGGTCGTGTGCGACTGTGGCGGCTGGGACGGATCGTGGTGACCCTCCGTGATCAACCAGAACAACAGTGTGCGTTCGATAGAGGTGAACGCAGCCTCGATTGTGAGTGTATAGTACCCGTCTTCACACAATTGTTCTGCCCCAGAGAGCAGTCGGCACGCCTTTCGGAGCTGGACGAGATCGGCACTAGCGACATCCAATCCCTCTTCGGATATCTGCCCACCGCGGCGGAAGGCGTCCTGTGCATTCGACAACCGCGGTTCAATGTCGTCGTGATCGATCGGCATCTCTACGCACCTCCGTGAGACTGAGCATAGATATCTTGCCGTAGCTCCTGAAGTTGGGGAGACGTGGTGAGAACTAGCCCTTCATCGAAAAGATCTGCGAGTTCAGATCCGTGTGAGACCGCTGTTTCTGGCGTCTCAACGAGAATCTCGAACTCGTACCGATGGCCGTCAAACGATTCGTCTTCAATATCTCGTGCAAGAGACGTACAGATGCGTCGTCCGTAGGTGAGGTCCCCATCAACGATGAAAAGAAGATCAATATCACTTCGACGGTCTGCTGTTCCGCGAGCGACACTCCCGAAGAGAATGACACCAATGAGTTCGGTAATTTCTTCGCTCTCTTGAATACGGGTCTCAAGCTCGTCGAGATAGGCCCTGACTGGCTTACGGAACTTCGACTGTGGTATCAAAAAAACTGGATCTGGTCGCTGAAGATGTTCGGTATCGATCGAAATTCGAGCAGGTCTGTGGTCACTCACAGCAATCACACCGAGTTTCTTAAGCAGTGTAAGTGAGCGCGAAACAGACGAGATATCTGCGCCCGTGATTGACGCGAGTTCCTGCTGTGTGAACTCCTCGAATGGGTTGTTCACGAGGTGGTGGAGGATATCCTGCATTGCCTGATAGCGGAAGACCCGCTCCTCTGGAAATGGAAAATCGAGGAGTACGCTCGTATTTTTCATAATACGCAATTAATTGTATGGTATGAAAACTCTTTGGGTGGCCTTCCGAGTCGGCTATCTTGAACTCACTCGTTCATCTAGGAGTTGCGTGACCGACTACCGCTTCTGAGACTATTACCCATATTTCGTGACCACACTAGCGTGGTATCTCGCCCAGCTGCTCGATGTGCGGATCGTCACCATCGACGACCTCATCAAGGAGTCACTCCCTCCACTGACCGAACATCGACCGCCACGAGGCACGTTCCGCACTCTCCGCGAACCACGGGTGAGCGAACTCCGAGATACCGTACCACAGCTGTTGGATCGACGGAGTGATCTCGGCATCGAGTCGCCGGTGTTCTTCGCTAGTGGACGATGTCCGTGTTACGTGCCGGACCGAAAGGGCAACGACGAGTACGCCGACGCTCGCGACAACAACTACGAGTTCGGGCGAATCGCCTCGGACCAAGCCCCGAGCACTCGCCTCAAACTGCCTGTACAGTTCACTTGAACGGGTTGTCAGCTGTCTCTAACCGGGTGATGCTGTCGATCACGTCAAAGTCGTCGTCAAACGAATACAGGTACTCGATATTTACCCGCTCCATATAGGCGACGATGGTCGCGTCCCCGAACGCGAGCCCTTCATACGTCTCGAAGAGTTCCACTGCGCGATGGAAGTCTGTCTGCGCGGAGTGGACGAGTTCGAAGCCGGCCGAATTTGAGAGCCGATTGCGGAGATCAACTGCGATATCATGGCGCTGTCGCTCGTGAATCCAGTTCAGCGATTCTGACAACACATAGTTCGTGACCCGGGCAGTGGGAAGATTACCTCGATCGATTGCTTGGACGATCCCTGCTGCCAGTTCGTGGCGACTGTCGGGACTTGTGTCCTTGTAGTCGATGAGGATGTTCGAATCGATGAGAGCAACCGGCATCTAGGCGTCCTCGGTGAACGTGGGATCATCTTCGGACCCAGCGAGGTCGTGGGTTTCGAGGCCATCACCACCCATCGGGGCCTGAAGATCGTCATCTTCGAACGCGCCGTAGCGCTGTCGGACAACCTCAACCGTGAGATCCCCGCTGTCGGTGACGGTCCAGCGGAGCTTATCGCCAGCCTCAATATCAAGCCGCCGGCGGAGCGCTGCGGGGATCGTGACCATCCCTTGATCGCTGACTTTGGTTTCTTCGGGCGGACTGTCGGCTGCCATACGAACTAGTACACGCCTTGTCGTGTTACATGTTGCGCCACATGTCCAATCGGGTAGCGCCGTTTCATACAGCCTGTCGATTTTGTTCGCTAGCACGACGCGTTCGTAGATTGCCTTGACGGTGAACCGAACGGACGGGCGTCCCCACCGAACGCTTTTATCTAAGATTGATTTACAAACGTGTATGACTTCGCCGGACAGCGATGAGACGACGCTCCGAGACAAGGTGGCCGCCACGCTGGCAGGTCATCCCGTTCGCGTCGGATTCCTGTTCGGCTCACAGGCACGTGGCGATTTCCATGATAAAAGTGATGTCGACGTGGCCGTCGTCTTTGAAAACACAGCCCCCGGTGACCCGAACCATATGGACAAGCGTCTGGCACTCGGGAGTGACCTCGCACTCGCGCTTCAGACCGACGACGTTGACTTAGTGGACCTTCGGTCAGCGCCATCATCGCTCATCCGCGCAGCTTTCCGCGACGGCGACCGTCTCGTTGGTAGCGATGTCGACGCACGCCGACTTCGTGATGAGTTGCTCGCTGACGCGGACGAGGATCCGCGTTCACCGGCCAAGCGGTTCGATGACGCACTCTCGGCCATCGACGACCACCTCGCATGACACTGTCGGAAGACGATCTCGAACGGATCGTGAGTGCCGTCGAGACGATAGCGGAGAGCCTCTCGGTCCTTGTGGCGAAGCAGTCGCTCTCCCGTGAGACGTATCGGTCCGATCGAGAGCAACGCGACGTGGTTGAACGCCGCTTCGTCAAACTGACTGAAGCAACGCTTGACATCGCGAAGACACTCGTTGTTTTTGAACGGGGAGCACCGCCGGAAAGTAATCCAGCGGCGATGGTGGAACTAGACGCCGCAGGAGTTTTTCACAGGGCGACGACAACAGAGATGGTCCAAGCCGCTCGTTTTCGGAACGTCCTCGCCCACACCTACGGTAACGCCATCGATCACGACAATGTCTACGCCGCACTACAAGATCTTGAACGCTATCGGGACTTCCTACACGACGTACGTTCGTATCTCAACGAGATCGATGCGCTGTAGTCGATGAGCTATTCTGCGACCCAATTGGCGAGTTCGGGAAAACACTCGGGACAGTATTCGACCACGATCCCACGCTCGATCACGTCCGAGACAGTCTGGGCATCACGCTGTAGTTGGTCTCGCAGGTCCTCGTCGGCCTCACCGAACACATCGAATCTCAATTCACGCCCGTAGCCACAGGGAGGACTTTCGGCTCGGTGGACGATCGACGGTCCTGACTTCTGTGCCGCAGTATACTGACTATCGATCTCTACGGGTGTCGAGAGGATTTCTTCACCAACAGACTCACGTACGGCCGGTAGTTCCTCGGGCTGAATTTCACGAAGCTCCGAGACGTGGTCCATCGCTGGCTCGAAGCCCATCGCGTCATCGAACGATCCGTAGTCACACCGCCGCACGGGCATATACGAGAGCCGAAGACGATCCGCCGCAGACCCGACTTGTTGGCGAATGGCGCGTGCCCGATACAGCATCGACGTGTACGTCTCGTGGACAGAGTCGACATTCCAAGACGCGCTCATATCGCGCCGTATCTGGACGAGAAACACCGCACCTTCGACACCGGATTCGGTCAACAGCCCACCGTCCCCCCGTTCTTTCGACAGGCGCATGTCTGTCGCGTACGCTGGGAAACACTCAGAACACGGAGACAGGTCTCGGTTAAGCGCTTCCTCGTGTGTCAGATAGAGGTATCGTGACTCCGTCGAGACATCAGAGTGCTGTGCTGTCGTCACTTGTATCCCGGATTCGGTGACAAGTTCGCCCGTCTCCACGACTGGCGGATCCCCGTCTGTGATCCGCGTAGCATTGTGGAACCCATGGAACGTGTCCAACTCCGGGGATCCATCGTCATCGAACCTGTGCCACCACTCAACGGCTACAGGGTCATCCGGTGCGGGCGTGTCCTCGTTCAACGATGGCAATTCAGCCGGTTCAGGGGTATTACGTGTCATTATTGTGGGCCTCGTTCGCGGGAACTTTGAAGAGCGTCACTCGGGCTATCTGATTCACGAGCCACGCTCCGAGTGCGCGAGGGGCGATTCGAACGCCGGAGGAGGAAACCTCCTCCGAGCTCACGGCACTGTAGGAGCCGTGAACGCCCGTCTCGGTCGTGGCACGACCGCGTGATACCGAATTACGCTACTCGCGCTTGACGGAAAAAGATGAGAGAACAAGGCTATACAGACTCGAAGGCCTCGATTTTATTGATGACCTGCTTCGGGTTCTCGGCGTGTTCGATGAACGAGAAGACGGTCTCTGACCACCCGGAGACGTTGTAGACGTTCTCGTAGCCTTCCGGGGTCACGAGGTCGCCGTAGGACGCAAGATCGACGAGATACAACGCGGTGTCCGTGGAGACCTCGTTCTGATACGCATCGAACGCCGCCTTCACCGTCTGGGTATCGCGCGCCGTGAATGGTGTGCTGTTCCAGATCTGCATGTCGGTGAAGACGACGATTCGCTCAACCGGCTCGCCTCGGTCACGGAGATACTCCAGTGCCTTCCAGCCGTTCGTCGAGTTCCCGACATCCTCGTCGATGGCCAGCACCGCGTCTTGGCGCTGCAGTACTGGCGTGTCGACGTGTATTGGAACGGTCTGGAAGTCGTCACCGAACCCGCCGACCTCGGCACCTTGGTCGGCCAGGATCGCACCGAACAGCGCACCGATCTCCTTCAGCCTGAGCGTGCTGTTCGTGGACAGCGCCATGTCCATCGATCCCGAGAGGTCCACAGCGACGAACGTGTCTCCGAGTCCGTCAGGCACCGTCTGGACAGCGACGTCAATTGCGTCCTCCAGCCACCGCTCGACCGCTGGTGCTTGGACATCCGCATTCTGGAGCGCGGTGTACGCCTGATAATACCGGAACGGGTACAGCGGCGCGCACCGGACTGCTTCCAGGTCGAGGTGTTCCACGATGGTGTCTTCGTCAACGCCGGCTTCGAGCATGTTCCGGAGGTTCCGGATCGACGCGAAGATCGGCAGCGAGTACGTGTCGTCCTCGATGAGCGTCTCCCACGCGGCTCGGGTGTTGCCGCGCTCGGAGATAACCGTCTCCCACGTGTTCGGCGACGGCAACGGGTCGACGTCTGGATAGTCGTCGAGGCCGCCGCGCATGAATCGCTCGAACAGCACCTCTTGGTCGGTGTCGACGGGCGTGGGGTGGACGCGGTTGAACACGTCGTGTAGCGTCACCTCACGCCGCGACAGTTCATACTTGCCCAGCGTGTAGGCGTCGGCCATCGAGACGAGCGCGTCTTCGATCCCGCGTCGAAGCGGCCACGGCGCAGTCCCGCCAAGGAGTTGGTCGTGGATAGCGAGGCTGGTCGCCGTCTCGTCCATCCGCTGGATAATTTCCGGGGCCCACTCTCGGATGAGTGATTCGGGGGAGTCGTCCTTGAATCGGTCGTCGTTGGCTGCCAGCACGAGCAAGACCTGTGGGATGTCCCGCAGGTAGAGTTCCTGACGCGCGTACGCGGCGAGCTTCAGGACGAATTTCGGATCCTCGTCTGCCGCCGCGTCGAACCGCCGGACGACAGCAGCGAGCTGCTCGTCATCGGTCTCGTAGAACGAGCCCTCCAGCAGTTGGTTGATCGTGCGCTTGTACAATGCGAGTCGTGGGTCGGCAGGCTCGAACGCTTCTCCACCCTCGTAGTTGGTGGTTCGCGTCGCCTCCGCGACCGTTTGTTTTGGCGTGTTGAATTCCATCCTATCACTCGGAGCCGCAACAGGCGACTCCGATACCGGTGCTGCTCACACGTGCTGCGAGCAGCGAACGTCTCCGGCACGATTCGAACGTGCGACACCCGGCTTCGAAGGCCGGTGCTCTGTCCGGACTGAGCTACGGAGACAAAGTCGTGGCCGGAAAACTGTTGCAGCCGGAACAGCGTGCTACCAGATTACACTACGGTGGAACAGTGGGATTCCACCGCCGGGATTCGAACCCGGACTTCCGGCTCCTGAGGCGAAGGATGACTCCAACTCGACGGCCACGAGATGAGTGATGGCGACCGGAAAACTGTCGGGGCGGGACCGGTGTCAAGAGCACTCTCGTACTCTCTTTGTCCGGGATGTTCTCGATGGGTTGTGCCACCGACAGGATTTGAACCTGCGAGTTCCTGGCGAAGCAACGCCCCGACTCGACGGTCGCCACGTGCGGTCGGGAAACTGACGGCGCGACGGGCTATGACTCCCGGTGTGGGCCTTGCGGGCGAAGAAACGCACCACCTCGACGGCCACACGCTTGGGGAAGGCCGACCCTGACAGCGTCACGGATCCGTGGCTGCCCGCTATGTCAGACACGGAAAACGCTGTCAGGGCCAGCCCCCCGAGTGCTCCCGAGGGGAATCGAACCCCTGGCCTCCAGTTTGAAAAACTGGCGTCTCTCGCCAACGGAGACTCCGGGAGCGCGGTAGGGACGATATCAAGCGCTGAGGTGCGGCGGACACGCACGGATTATCGCCGGCGTTCGAACCCCTCGAGTTGCCCGTGCGTGAACGTCACTTGATACGTGACGAGTGTCTCAAGATTCTCGAAGGAGTGTTTAATCTTGAAGCGGCCGTGGTAGTCGTCTCGTTCGATCCACCCGTCGTGGACTCGATTCAGACTGCCGGCCATGTAGCGGAGATCTTTCTCGTCGACGTCGTCTCGGCTCGCGTATGGTCTGTCTTCCGGCGGGACCGCTTCGGTGTGCCACTCCTCTTCGAGGAGCCGACCGTCCGCCGTAATCCGAAATGTGGTCATAGTCGGTCGATCGATGCCTTTCGTCTGCCAGTCGACGTCCTCGGCAGGAGTAATCCCTTCGGGGTACTCCGGTAGGTGAACGTCGTCGTAGAGTTCGACTGTATCGAATAGTCCCATTGTTGTCCTCCATTGCGGGACCAGGAGTCGAACCTGGACCTCGGGGATACGAGCCCCGTGGACTGCCATTACCCTATCCCGCAGCACCACAATTCGGAACTCACTCATGGGTATCTCTCAGTTCTCTACAGCTGTCCGTCTCTCAGTCTCGTCGGCTGGAAGTGAGAGGTCTCGGACTGTTGGAGAATGCTCCAGCCCGGATTCGAACCGGGGGCTCGGCCG
This sequence comes from Halorubrum sp. SD690R, assembly GCF_005435035.1. Taxonomy (NCBI): domain Archaea; kingdom Methanobacteriati; phylum Methanobacteriota; class Halobacteria; order Halobacteriales; family Haloferacaceae; genus Halorubrum; species Halorubrum sp. SD690R. The sequence goes on from NZ_SGTV01000022.1 coordinate 7,955, forward strand.
TGAGAGGGCCGTGAGTTTGGCCGCTACTCCACTGGAGCGGGGTGGCCTCTCCTGGAAGAGTCATCGGCCAGTGGGACGGGCAAGATTCGAGCCTACGTGTTCTCATTACAAGTGAGATGAAGGAACTCTCACCGTCGCACCAGGTCTCCGGTGAAAACTCGGTGAGAATGTGTGAATGCCAGGCTCTTCCACGGTCCCGGAGTCTCCCCGGCACGACTCGAACGTGCGTCTCCTCCTCTACAGGGAGGCGTCGTGACCGCTCGACCACGGAGAGAAATGCCGCCGCGAGGATTCGAACCTCGGAAGGACCTACGCCAGCGGGCCTGAGCCGCTTCTCGTTGACCACTTGAGTACGGCGACAGAGAATACAGGGAATCGTCTACCGGTACAGTAACCGGCATGCCGCCACCAGGACTCGAACCTGGGAAGGACTAACCACACGGTCCTCGACCGTGTCCGTTTGACCACTCTGGCATGGCGGCGCGATACGGGAATCGCTAACGACTCTACGAATCACTTCGGCACGCAGCGGCGGGAGAGTGATTTGAACACTCGTGCCCTCGCGGACGCCGCGCTTCCAACGCGGTCCCTTGGCCGGGGTGGGGAAATCCCGCCAACAGTGAGACGGAGAGTCGAACTCCGAAGCCTCGCAGCTCTCGGTTTTACACCGAGCGCAGTCACCAATCTGCTTGTCTCACCACACGCCGTCGGAGCAAGCTCCAACGAGCCCCCTTCGCGTTTCTCACCGGATGCCGGAAGACGCGCCTTACTCTGCTTCTAACCCTCGCTTTCGGGGCGAGTGAGTTCACCAGCACCCAGTCACGGCAGGGGCAAATGGCGGTCACCTCGTTCCGTGAAAGTACGTGCCTTCGTCGGTGACGCAGATTCTCACACTTCCAATCGTGTCGATGGACGTTGTCTCACCGAGTGGAACGTGGCGGAACGCTTCTTCCTCGCAGTCAGGGCAGACCTTCTTTGACATCACGCCGTGTCCCGGATTCGAACCGGGAACCCGTCGCCGGGGCTGGCGTAGCAGGCCAGTGGGGTCACCATTCCCCAGACACGGCACACTGAGCCGACGAGGATTCGAACCTCGGTCCTGTGCGCCCAAGGCACAGATCGTCGTCCGCTGGACCATCGGCTCACTGGACTGCCGAGCGTTCGGCAGTCGATTCGCTATCTGTACGACTGTTTCCAACTGCGCAACCGCGACCGAGTAGTCGTGGTTGCGCGTCTCATCGCGGGGGCGTACTTCGGGAGGTTCCCGGGAATACCACACCGGCTCATGTAGGTTGCAGACCCTGCTGGGCCCAGCATCGTCGGAACGATCCAGCTGATCGCACCAACGGGCTGCCTACCTCGATGGGTATCCCCACGTGGTTTGTCCACGCGTCCACGCCGACGCCGGGATTTGAACCCGGATCACGGCCGTGACAGGACCGTATGATCGCCGGATTACACCACGTCGGCATGTCGCCCCGGCCGGAATCGAACCGGCGACTTCCGGATTCAAAGTCCGGCGTCCCTCGCCAGCGGAGACTCCGGGGCTCGACGTAGCCGCAGCTAACGCTACGGGAAAGCGTACCAGCGACTCATGATGCGTTCAGCACGCACAGAATCGCTCGTTCGTCCTACAGTCAGGAACGAACGCAGACCAAACTGCCGCGAGCCTCGTCCCCCGTGCTCGTCCGTGGCTGTGAGCCAAGCGAGTACGAGACGAAAGCAGGCGGCAATCCCGTGTTCCCCAGCCCCTGACGGGTAGTCCGCGTGGGAGCCGGGTTATGCGGGTGAGAGTGTCCGGAGAGCGCCGGAGTGCGTCGCGCTCTCGTATTCGATGGCGACGCAGGCCCGACGATTTTCGTCCGGTCTCTCCACACGCTGGTCTTGTAGGTACCCGCCGAACACGCGACCCGCGGCTAAACAAGAGCGAGCACGCCGCGGTTTGAAGCGAGTATCGACCATGTTGCGGGATTCTCCGTTTACGAGGTTTGTTTCGGACGTCTGTTACGAATTACTGTGGGAACTGTATTAAACTTAGTCAGGGTGTGGTAACTATAGACACTGTTTTGACGAATCTAGTTCGCGGTCCGATCAATTAACTACCCCACCCTACTTGACTCAATCTGACAGGTTCGCTCGTTGAGGGTGTCGCTAGAACTCGAAGAGTTCTGGCTGCTAACCAGAAGTCACAGACTTCTGGTGATGGGGCTTGTCCGTGAACTCGGCCTCGAACCCGTCCGGGTGGGCGGTGAATCCACCACTCGGCGTCACAGTTCCAGACTTTAGGGCGAGTTGACTGTCGCCCGTCCGCCGAGACGACTGTTGGCCTCGACGGACGTACCGCATCCCGATGTTTTTCGCCGCATTGTAGTCCGCGTTGGCTTCCGACTCACACTTTACGCACCGGAAGTCGATCCGAGTCGTGCGATTCTCCTCAGCTGTGAATCCCCACTCGGCACACCGCTGTGACGTGTACGCCGACCCGACTTGCTTCACCGAGACGCCGACCGCTTCGGGTTTGTATTCTACCTGCTCGTACAGGGTTCGGAACGCCCACTTGTGACCCCACGACGCACCCGTTCGGTTGCGGATGTCTGTCAAGTCCTCAGACGCAGTCACGAACCCGCTATCGACGGTGGGGCCGTTGTGGCTCAGCCTGAAACACAGGTCGTACTCGAAGAGATCAACCGTGGAGATACTCTTGGCGCAATTGCGCCACATATTGTATGTCCCAGCCTTTGGTTTCGACGTAGTAGCTGAGCACTGCGTCGACGTATTCTATGGGCAGGATCTTGTGAGTTGCGAGGATACAGAGCATGTGTGGTGTCGTGAAGAGTGTGTTGCGGTCGTCAAGAGCGAGATTGATGAAAAGGTAGTTGGTGGTGTTGAATTCGTCCGTGATGAAGAGCTCTGCCTCCAACTCGTTAGCCAGCCAGACACCTTCGGCTTCCCCCTGATCAAGCCCATAGTCGATCGGCTCGTCGGCTCGGTTGTCGACATCGTGTGTTGTGATATGACGGGCAGCTTGGAGGACGAGATCGGCGGCGGCAGCTAGGAGGTCATCATCCCCCGTGGCATCGGCAACCTCGCCAAGGACACTCGCTGGTACGTGGATGTCGTACCCGGTGAGGAGTGTTTTGAGCGGGTCCCCGCCAGAGGGAGCCTTCGGCCGCCCGTCAACGACCGGCGTAGCGAGATTCAACAGTACATTCGTATCGACGACGGCAACGGCGTGCTCCGACATCGTCAGGGATGCGACTCGTCATCAGAATCAGCCGAATTTGAGTCCGTCCATTCGGAGATCTCGCCGTCGTAGAAGGTATCGTCACTCGGGAGCCCATCCTCGAGTGTGGGTATAGCGGGCGTCCGATCGATCGACTCTCGGAGGAGTTTTAATCGCAGTGCCTCCTCACGGCCCAGAATTGCTTCGACGGTGTCGTAATCGACCCGGCCGTCGTAGTAGGCGTCGCTCAGCCGTCGCTGGAACTCCTCGTCGTTTACAAGCTCTTCGAGTTCGTCCTCGAGTGCGTCGATGATGAGACGGGTACGAGAGATATCGAGGATTTCAATCGCGCTATCGGCGCGCTCGACGAGAGACTTTGGGGCGTTAAAATCGACGCGTGTTTTTTCCTCAGCCATCACGCTATGTGTAGGGTCTACACACGCATAATTTCTTTGCCGTTCAAGCGAGTGGATCTTGACATCCTCCTCCGGGTAATCGATTCACGGGCGGTACGAGGCGGATGCCCCGACTCTTAGGGTCGGGAAGGAAGCCGACAACCGCTTACACAAACCACGCCACGATGGCAGTCTGACTCCTGATTATTAAATAACTACGACATAACATGTAAAAACAGTGGAGTACCGTCGTACTGCCGTCATCAACTCCATCGGCACCGGTTACACACCACAAGTCGTGTGGACAGTGCGACCAGCCGACTCGGAAAGGCAGAATCCTTATGATTGCCTGACCAGAATTCTCGAATCATGCAAGCAGTCGTACTCGCGGCCGGCAAGGGCACGCGCCTCCGCCCGCTCACGGACAACAAGCCGAAAGGGATGGTCGAGGTCGACGGCAAACCCCTTATCACCCACTGCTTTGACCAACTCATCGAGCTCGGCGCGGACGAACTCATCGTCGTCGTCGGGTACATGAAAGAGCAGATCATCGACCACTACGGCGACGCCTACGAGGGCGTCCCGATCACCTACACCCACCAGCGCGAGCAGAAGGGGCTCGCCCACGCCCTCCTCACCGTCGAGGAGCACGTCGACGACGACTTCATGCTCATCCTCGGCGACAACATCTTCCAGGCGAACCTCAAGGACGTCGTCCGGCGCCAGCGCGAGGAGCGCGCGGACGCCGCCTTCCTCGTCGAGGAGGTCCCGTGGGAGGAGGCGAGCCGCTACGGCGTCTGCGACACCAACCAGTACGGCGAGATCACGGACGTCGTCGAGAAGCCCGAGGACCCACCGAGCAACCTCGTGATGACCGGCTTCTACACGTTCACGCCGGCGATCTTCCACGCATGCCACCTCGTCCAGCCCTCGAACCGCGACGAGTACGAGATCTCAGACGCCGTCGATCTCCTCATCCAGTCGGGCCGCACCATCGACGCCATCGGCCTCGACGGCTGGCGCATCGACGTCGGCTACCCCGAGGACCGCGACGAGGCCGAGCGCCGGCTTCAGGGTGACGACCCCGACACGGACGGCGACGACGAGGACGCCGAAGCGGTCGTCGAGTCGGACGCGTAACCAAACAGGATAAATCGCCCGTCCCCGAACCCCAACCTAATGCGTGTGAGTATCGTCGGCAGCGGCTACGTGGGGACGACCGTCGCGGCCTGCTTCGCCGACATGGGCCACGAGGTGGTGAACGTCGACATCGACGAGGAGATCGTCGCGGCGATCAACGACGGCCGCGCGCCGATCCACGAGCCGGGCCTCGACGACCTCCTCGCCGAACACGGCGGCGACGCGCTGACTGCGACAACCGACTACGCGGCCGTCCGCGACACCGACATCACGTTCCTCGCGCTGCCGACCCCCGCGAACGACGACGGGAGTATCGACACGTCGATCATCGAGGCGGGCGCCGAGGCGCTCGGTGACGCCCTCCGGACGAAGGACGGCGACCACGTCGTCGTGACGAAAAGCACCGTCGTCCCGACGACCACCGGGGAGACGCTCGCCCCGATCCTCGCCGAAGCCTCGGGAAAGGAATTCGGCGACGACCTCCACGTGGCGATGAACCCAGAGTTCCTCCGCGAGGGGACGGCCGTCGCGGACTTCCAGTCGCCCGACAAGGTCGTGTTCGGCACGCGGCCCGACGACGCGGTCGCACTCGACGCCCTCCGCGGGGTGTTCGAACCGCTCCTCGACGCCAGCGACGCCGCGGTCGTCGAGACGGGGATCGCCGAGGCCGAGATGATCAAGTACGCCAACAACGCGTTCCTCGCGAGCAAGGTCAGCCTCATCAACGACATCGGGAACGTCTGTAAGCAGTTCGGCGTCGACGCCTACGAGGTGGCCGACGCGGTCGGCCTCGACGACCGCATCGGCGAGCGCTTCCTCCGCTCCGGCTTAGGGTGGGGGGGGAGTTGTCTGACGGGCGATCAGCGCATTCTAGCGAAGGACGAGACGGGTACGAGACATCTCACGCTCGGCGAGTTCTTCGACGAGTACGTTTCCGACGGGACCGTCGACGACGTTTCGGTACTCAGTCGGTCGGAACAGGGCGAGTTCGCGTTCAAGCCCGTCGAGGTGGCGACGCGCCGTCGGTACGACGGTCCGCTACACACGATCCGGACGAAAATGAACAAACGGGTGACCGTTACTCACGATCATCCGATGCTCACGCTCGAGGGGAACGATACCGCGGTCAAGCCGGCTGCGGAGCTCGAAGCGGGAGATTCCGTACCGGTGTTGGCCGATCTCCCGAGCGATCCCGTTTCGGAGTTTGACCTCATCGAGATCGTTGCCGAGTCGCCCGACTTCGAAAACGATCGGGTGTATCTGAAACCGTCGACGCCGTTGGAGGCGAACAAAGACGAGGTGTACGAGGTGCTTCGCGCGTACAACCGTCAGTTCGACTATGACAAGCTCTCCGATCTCGTCGGGGATAACTACCTGCCGCTCGACGCGTTCCTCACCTACGAGGAGGAGTTACCGGTCGACAGGGAAGACCTGTCTCTCTACACGACGCGGGGCGGTGGGCAGACGTACGTGCCAGCCATACTCCGCGTAGACGAGCGGTTCTGGCGGTTCATCGGGTACTATCTCAGCGAGGGTCACATCAACGACGACACCTCCGGACACGGCTCGACCACCAGAAGACGGATTCAGTTGAGTTTCCATCCAAGCGAGGAACCGGAGTACGTCCGCGATGTCGAGTCGTACTACGAGGACCTGGGTATTCGGTATCAAACGAGGCAACAGGAAACCACGATGGCTGTCACTATCTCCAGCCGGGTTTTCGCCGCGTTCCTCGAGTGGCTCGGCTGTGGTACCGGCTCCTACTCCGCGGCGATCCCCGACGGCGCGTTCCAAGCGACGGCCGACGAACGCGTGGCGTTGCTTTCGGGACTGTTCCGCGATGACGGGCATATCGAGTACACCAATCACTCGAACGCCGTTGTCTACGACTACGGCTCCGTTAGCGAGGAGTTGATCGACGGGATGACGCTGCTACTCCACAGTCTCGGCATCGTCCCGAGCTACAAGACTTCGCAGTCGGCGAAGTCGACGCTGCCGGCCCACTTCCTGCGCGTGAGCTCGAAACGCCAGATCGCGGCGCTGAAGGAGCTGTTCCTGCCCGAAGAGCAAGACCGGATCGACGATCGGCTCGCCTCATACGATCGGGACATCGCACCGACGGGGCACACGGCGGACGGCGGATTTACCTCAGTTCCGGTTCGCGATGTCACCGTCGAGGAGACGACGACGGACGTTTACTCGCTGGAAGTCGCCGAGGACCACACGTTCGTGACGACCGACGGACTAGTCGTTCACAACTGCTTCCCGAAGGACACGAATGCGATAATCGCTGCCGCGAAGGAGACCGGCTACGACCCCGAGTTGCTCGAGGCCGCCGTGCGCGTGAACGACGGCCAGCCGGAGCGACTGCTCGGACGGCTCGACGATCACGCCGACGTGCGCGGCGAGCGCGTCGCCGTCCTCGGGCTCTCGTTTAAGCCGGGCACCGACGACGTCCGGAACTCCCGAGCGATCCCCGTCATCGACGGGCTCCGGGAACGCGGCGCGACCGTGGTCGCGTACGACCCGGTGGCGACGGAGAGCATGCGCGAGCACTTCCCGGACGTCGAGTACGCCGACTCGGCGGCGGCCGCGCTCGACGGCGCGAGCGCGTGCGTCGTCTGTACGGACTGGGACGAGTTCGCCGCGCTCGAAACGGAGTTCGACGCGATGGACGCCCCGATCGTCGTCGACGGCCGGCGGATCATCGAGCGACGGGACGGCCTCACCTACGAGGGGCTCACCTGGTAGCGATCACCCGGACCGGCGACGCCATAGGCCGCTCACGACGAGGAGCGCCCCGACGCCGCTGCCGGCGAGCGACCCGGCCAAGAGGAGATAGCCGATATCGACGACGACGCGAACGAGGTAGATCGACCCCTCGTACCCGACGAAGTAGTGGTTCGTCACGTCGTTGCGGTACACGAACCGAGTACCTTCATCCGACGGCCCGCGGTCCGAGTAGATGCGGTCCGCCGAGCTGACCGCCCCCCTGACTGCGGCCTGTTCTTCCGGAGACAGGGCCTTGAACTCGATCGGCTCGATCTCGCTCGGCGAGTACGCGTCGAGCGACGCCGCCATCGCCTCCTCGGTGGGTGCCTGCGCATCGATCGACATCTCGTAGGCGGGTAGCCCGAGGTACGCGCCGCCAAGACACGCGAGTAGGCAGCAACAGCCGAGCGCGACGCGGAGGGAGACTCGCGTTCGGTTAAACTGGACCATGCTCACTGGACCGGCGCCTCGATCTCGCCAACCCGCCGCATCCGATAGAACCGAACCCTGCGCGTCAGTACGCGCCAGCACACGGCCGCGACGGCGGCCCCGACCGCGTTGGTGAGCAGGTCGCCGAAGTCGGCCGTGCGCGCGTCGAGCGTCGACTGGAGCAGCTCGATACTCCCGCCGTAGCCGACGGCGAGCAGGAACACGACGCCCAACACGGTTCGGTCGCGCCACGGCGAGTCCTGAAACGCGTACGCGAGCGTCACCGCGAGCCCCGCGTACGCCAGCCCGTGGAGCCACGTGCCGTACGGGAACACGCCGAGGGGGCCGGTCCGTATCACGCCGCTTCCCGGCGGCGTGAACACCGAGTAGTAGAGGATCGTCGACGCGACCGCGACGACGCCGGCGAGGCGGAGCCACCGCGGCACGAGCGGGAGTCGGAGCCGACGCATCGTACCACGCTCCTCTGTGGGCGCCGACAAAAGGGTACGGATCCGCGCAGTTGAGCGCACGCCGAACGAATACGCTTTTTACGCGCGCGCCGGTCGTCGTTGGTAATGCCGGATTCGGAGGGTACCTCCACAGAGCTGATCGACGACGAGGGGCGGCTGTTCGGCCGCGTCAACGTCATCGACGCGCTCGTCGTGCTGCTGATCGCCGCCGTCGTCGTCGCAGGCGCCGCGTTCGTGCTCACCGACGACCCAGCGCCGCCACCGGAGACGGACACCACGTACGCGACGCTCGACGTTGGCACCGTCTCGCCGTACGTTGTCGACGCTATCGAGGAGGGTGATGCCTACGACTCCGATAGCACGTCAACACTCCGGATAACAGACGTTCATCTCACGCCACAGGACGGTCAGGCTCGCGTCATCCTCCGCGTAGCGCTTGAAGGCGAACGCAACGAGCAAGGAAGTCTCACGTACGCAGGGGCCCCACCACGACTCGGACGGACGCTCGATATCACGACCGACCGCTATCAGGTCAACGGCCAGATTCGTGATGTCGGCGACAGCGACGCATTGGCTACCGAACAACAGCGCGTGTTGCTCTCGAGTCAAGTCGATGCGGGCACCGCGCAGGCGGTGACCCCCGGTGACGAGATTCGCCTCAGCGACCGCACCGTGGCCCGCATCAACAACGTCACCACCTACACGACCAACCGATCGACCCAACGACAGCTGTTCGTTGAAGCGACGCTCGCCGGGCACCGCCAGCAGGACCGGCTCCGGTTCGGCGGCAGTCCAGTCAGGCGGGGACAGAGCGTAACACTTCCCACAAATGAGTACACACTCGACGCGCGAATCGAACAGGTCAGCCACGATATCGACATGGACGCGACAACGACCCGGACCGTGACGCTCCGGATGGAGGAGGTTCGCGAGGACTTCGCGGATGCCATCGAACCGGGGATGGTCGAGCGGACCGGCGACACCACCGTCGCTCGCGTCACCGGCGTGGAGACGGAGCCGTCGCTCATCATCACCACCGGCGAGAACGGCAGCGTCAACGTCGTGGACCACCCGGTGAACCGCGAGGTAACGATCACCGCGGACCTCCAGCTCCGAGAGATGCCGAGCGGCCTCGCGTTCAAGGGCGACCAGATCCGGCAGGGGTCGACCGTGGCGCTCGATCTCGGCACGGTTACTGTGGAGGCGACGGTCGTCACCGTGGGGCGGTAACCACGTCCAGGTCCGCCACAGTCGCAACACACATGAGCACCCACCCGAAGATCGATTCAGATGAGTGACGAGACGGAGGCGGGTACGCTGGCCGGAGGCGTACGGCGGGCGGCCCGCGAGTCGCGTCTCGGTCGCCTATCGCGGCGCACCGCCGACGCCGTGCGCGACTCGTACCTGTACCGCTGGCTCACCGCGGAGCCGGACCCGGATGTGATCGTGATCGATCTCCGGGAGACGTGGACGGTCGGCCCGTTCATTCGCCTCCTCGATGCGGTCCTCGACCGGCTCCTCCCCGCGCTCGACGACTCTCGCCTGGCGGCCGCGGTCCGGGCCGGCGTGCGGCAGACGTTGGCGGCGCCGGCGGTCGCCGTCGGGCTGGCGCTCCTCGCGGCGGGCCTCGCCCTCGGACTGGCGAGCGTCGCGGCCGGAACGCTCGGGACGACTCGCCTCGTCGTTGCGGGCGGCCTCGTCGCCGCCGGCGTGCTCGCCACCCGCGAGCGCCGAAGCTGGGCGGCGCTGCGCGAGACGCGTCCGGTCGAGCTCCTCGTCGCCGCGCTCGAACCCCCGGAGCCGCCAGAGGGAACGGCCGCCGACGCGAACGCGACTGAGCCCGGACGGGAGCACCGCTCGACGGACGGGGACGCGAACGCGGGCGGTCCCGACGCGGGTGGTCCCGACGGGACGGAACCGTCCGAGCCGGAGCCGTCGGTCGACGGGCGGACCCGCTCCGACCGCTAGGCCAAACGGGGGCGCTTAAGTGACTGCCCGCGCCCGATTCGGGTAGTGACCACTACGGAGCTGCTCGTTGCGATACTCGCCGGGATCGTTCAGGGCGTCGTCGAATGGCTCCCCGTCTCGAGTCAGGGGAACCTCTCGCTCGTGCTCACGCTCGTCGGCACCGACCCCGCGGTCGCCGTCCAGCTCGCCTTATTCCTCCAGCTGGGGACGACGCTGTCGGCCGCGACGTACTACCGCGCGGAGATCGAGACCATCCTCAGGGCGATCCCCGGATGGCGCCCCGCGAGGGCGTACGACGCGGACCACGCGATCGCGACGTACGTCGTCGTGGCGTCGCTGTTCACCGGGGTCGTGGGGATTCCGCTCTATATCCTCGCCGTCGACCTCGTCAGCGAGCTCACGGGCGGCGTCTTCGTCGCCGCGATCGGCGTCCTCCTCGTGATCACCGGGCTCCTCCAGCGGGCCTCGGACAGCGTCAGTATGGGCGGCCGCGAGACGCCGTCGCTCGTCGATTCGATCCTCGTCGGGGCCGCACAGGGTTTCGCCATCCTCCCCGGGATCTCCCGGTCGGGCGTGACCGCGAGCGCGCTGCTGTTCCGGAGCTACGACCCGCCGACCGCGTTTCGGCTCTCCTTCCTGCTGTCGATTCCCGCGAGCGTCGGCGCGGCCGCGCTCACCGTCACGAGCGCGGGCGGCCTGCCGGGGATCGCGCCGGTGCCAGCGGCGGTCGCGCTCGGCGTGAGCGGCGTCGTCGGCTACCTGACGATCGACGCGCTCATGCGCGTCGTCGAGCGCGTCCCGTTCGCGACGGTGTGTTTCGCCCTCGGCGCGCTCGCGATCGTCGGCGGGGGCGGGATCGCGCTGCTCGTGTGATCTCTCAGGCGCGTTCACCGTCTCGATCGGCTTGGCGATACGTCTCAAGTCACCGACGCGGCGACGCGCCCGGGGCGTCGAATCACGCTAGGCGGTCGAGATCACCGCGACGCTCCCGATGCATGATACCGGCAGCGAACACGCGGAGTTTCGACACGAGTTCCGACTCGGACCCGTACGTCTCCACGCGCAGGTCCCATCGGACTCTCGCGGAGCGTATCATCGCACTCGTCACGTCGTCCTCGTGAACGAAGCAGAATCGGTCACCGTGCGTTTCCGAAAGCGCTTCGAGAATGCTTCCGGCCTCCTCCCCGACCCCGAAATTGTGCCCGAGAAACGGGAGAACGAACGCGGTCGCGTTGCTACAGCGAGCGTACTCGATGCTCTGTGTCGCGGCGTCCACGTCCTCCGTACTCACGTCGACGTCGAGCGCGAGAAACGCGTTCACTCCGGGACGCACGCGAAGGGCTCCCTGAACGCGTCGCAAAAGCGCCTGTGCAGCGTCGATTTCGTCTTTGTTCCGGAACAGCCGCCGGAGCGGTCCCGGGAGATCCGCGACGTCTATTTCCCGCTGTTCTCCCTCGCCCAGCACGTAGTTGAGGTTGAACGATTTGTACGGACCCATGAGGTAGAAGAGGAACCGGTCGTACGCCACGTCTCCCAATCGGTCGGCGATGAGATCCCGTGTGATCTCGACGGTCATACGCCGCCGTCCAGCCGCAGGCATATAAAAAACAGTGTTTTTGAAGAATACTGGCTTGAGAACTACTAAACGTCTCTCAGCCGTAGGCTGCGATGAGATGGCGACGAATCATACGGTCGAGGGTGACTCCCCGGAGGATCCGGAGGACCTCCTCCCGGACGAGAGCGTTCTCACGCTCGACGAGTACCTGGCGATGCACGCTGCCGTCGGACACCGCACCCGATACGAGATACTCTACCGACTCGTCCACGGCGGGGACATGAGTCCGACGGAACTCGAAGAAGCAACCGGCGTCGACGACAGTACCGTACATTATCACCTCAACGAGCTCGTGGACGTCGGGCTCGTGGAAAAACGGCAGCGTACCGACCGCGGACAGGACGGTCTGTATACGTACTACCGGGCGACAGTCTTCGGAGAGGTGACGCTCACGAGCGGCGTCGACGAACTGATCCGCGGCGAACGAGCGTTCGGAACCATGTACGACAGTTCGGCCGAGCATTGACATCCTCCGCGGCTAACCGGCCGCTCCGCGCTCTGACGGTGCGCCACTCGCTCAACGCGAGCCAGACCGACTCGACGTCGTCGTACTCCGCGTGGTCGAGGGCGTCCACGTCGGTCGGTGATTCGGCGTCGAACCGCTCGCGAAACGCCGACTCGCGCTCCGTGAGTTCGGCGAGTCTGTCGTGGAGTTCGTCGCGTGACAGGTCCCCGAGTCGGTTCCGGAGCCGCCACTCGAAGTACGACTCGTTGCGGACGTACGTGAGCGGCGACTCCGAGACGCGTTCGACGACGCCGATGTCGGCCAGCCGCTTAAGATGTCGCCGCGCGGTGTCCGGGGCACACGAAGCGCGCTCCGCGATCGCCGATACCCCCCCCGGCTCGTACAGCTGGAGCGCGATCCGGTACGCCCGCTCGTCGGCGGGGTCGGCGTCGAGATCCGCGCCGAACCCTTCGGCGAGTGCGAACTCCTCGCCCGGTTCGTCGGCGGGGATGCTCATCAGTAGCGGAAACGATTATATAATTCCGGTGTCGTCGAACTATTTGCGCTACAGAGGCGGCGAACAGCAGATTCGATGAGCTTCGATCCGTCGCCTCAGTCGGCGCTCGCTCCCGCCGCCGTGTGAGACGCGGGCTGGCCCGTCTCGGTATCGGCGCCGCCCTCGGACTCCGCCTCGGCCGCCAGCGTCCCCACGTTCGCGAACACGAAGCCGGCGAACCCGACCCGAAGCAGGAGGTCGAGGTACTCTAAGGTCACCGCCGCGGAGAACTGATCGAACAGCCCGGCGATCTGTAACATCGCCCACGCGATCAGGACGCCGAACGCGAACAGCGCGAGGTTCCGCGTCTTCTTGTAAAACAGCTCCCGGGCGGGCGGCTGCCGGGCGGCCACGCTCGCTACCGGGCCGAAGAACAGCCCGAGCAGGACGAGGTAGCCGACGAGGATCGCGAGGGTGCCCGCGGTCGCGAGCGGTCCCGCGAACACTTCGGCGAAGTCGTAGCCGAGCCGTATCGCGACGGTGAGCGCGACGATCCCCCAGACGTACCGCCGGCCCGCCCCCGAGACGAACGCCGCGAACCCGAACAGGAAGGGGTACGCGACGTAGTCGGAGAGCAGCTGCCCCGCCTCCAGCGTGCCGCTCCCGACCGAGAACGCCCCGATCCCGGCGCCCCACGTCCCGATCCCGACGCCCGCGAGCGCCACGACCGCGACGAACGGGTAGCAGTACCGCCGCAGCTCTGCCGGCTTGCGCCGCGCCAAGGCGAGCAACACGACCGCGGAGACCGCGTAGATCCCCGCCGAGGCGAACCGCACCGTCGACGGCTCAATCATCGGCGCTCACCTCCGCGTCGGCGGCGGCCGGGCTCGCGGCGGCCGCGACCCCTCCGCCGGCGCCGCCCGCGTCCGCGCGCGTGTCGAACTGCGCGAGCTGCTCGGTGAGCGACGCGGTCCGCTCGGCGAGCGCCGTCGCCGTCTCCGCGAGGTCGCCGACCGTCTCGGCGGTGTCGTCGGCGGTCTCGGCCAGCGTCCGCGCGCGGTCGGCCGCGTCGGTCGCCGAGTTGTGGACCTCCTCGACGCGGGCCGCGACCGACTCGATCCCCTCGGCGCCCTCGTCGGTCGCGCGGGCAATGTCCCCCATCGCGACGTCGACGTCCTCGACGGTGCCGGTGAGTTCCTCGATCGCCTCGCCCGCCGCCCGGACCGCGGCGGTCGTGTCGTCCAGTTCCGTCATCGTCCGGTCCATCTCTCCGGCGACCGCCGACACGTCCTCGGTCACCTCGCCGATCGTCGACTCGATTGCCGTCGTCGACTCGCGGGTCTCCTCGGCGAGCCCCTTCACCTCGTCGGCGACGACCGCGAAGCCGTCACCGTCGCCGCCCGCCCGCGACGCCTCGATCGAGGCGTTCAGCGCGAGGATGTTGGTCTGCTCGGCGATGTCGGCGATCACGTCGGTCGTCTCCGCGACGCCGTCCATCCGGTCGTCGAGCCCGGCAACGAGGTCGTCGAGCTCTGCCAGCAGGTCGCCGATCTCGACGATCGCCTCGACCGCCTCAGTCGCGCGCTGCTCGCCCTCCGCGCCGAGCTCGGCCGCGGCGCTCGCGTCGCCCGCCACCTCGTCGGTGGTGGAGGCGATCTCCTCGACGGTCGCCGAGAAGTCGTCGGTGTCGGCGGCCGTCTCGCGCAGCCGGTCGGTCTGCTCGTCCAACTCGTCGGCGAGCGTTCGCATCTCGTCGGCCACCTCCTCGTTCATCGCGGCCACGTCGTCGGCCTCGGCGGCCATCTCCTCGCTCGTCGCCTCCACGTCGCCCGCGAACGTCTGGATGTCCTCGATCGTCGTCGAGAGCCCGCCGGTCATCTCGTTGTACGCGGCCGTGATGCGCTCGATCGCGTCGACCTCGCTCTCCTCGGAGAGCTGCCGGGAGAGGTCGCCGTCGGCCGCCCGCTCCATCGCGCCGCCGATCTCGTCGGCGCGTTCGAGCAGCGTGTCGGAAAGCTCCTCGGCCTCCTCGCGGGCCGCCTCCGCCTCGGTCTGCGCGCGCTCGGACTCCGCGACCGCGTCGCGGAGCGACCGCCGCGTCTCGTCGAAGGCGTCGAACAGCCGCCCGATCTCGTCGCCGCGGTCAGACGTCGCGCGCGCGTCGAACTCGCCGCGCCCGACCGCCTCCGCCGTCTCCGTCAGCCGCCGCAGCTCGACCGCGACGTTCCCGACCAGCACGATGCCGAGGAGTCCGAGGTTCAGGGTGACGACGATGCCGACCGAAGTCAGCGCCGCCGTCGCGGCCGCCGGCGTGCCGACCGTCGCCACGTGCCCCGCGAAGAGGGCGACGAAGCCGAGCGTCACGCCGAGCGTCAGGAGGACGGCCGCTCCGACGCGTCGCCCGTACCGCGCGGTGATCACGTTCAACATACGTTGTTTGAGCGGAGCCAACAGCCCTATTTAGGAGTGAAGGTCAAATTATACGGCTCGATAATTTGACGGGTCTGCGGGGGCCACGAGGCGGGCGAGCCGGACTCCCCGGAGCGGGCGTCGCGAGGCCCGCACGACCGAGGACCGGTGTTTTTCCCGCGGCCGCGCCACGGGCGAGCATGCCCAGCGTCAGCGAGACCTACATCGAGAACCGCCAGCGCGTCCAGCCCACCCACACGAACAACTACGCGTCGGCCCACGGGGGGAACGTCGTCAAGTGGATGGACGAGATCGGCGCGATGTCGGCGATGCGCGCCGCGGGCGAGACCTGCGTCACGGCCAAGATCAACGAGCTCGACTTCAAGCGGCCGGTGCCGCAGGGGGACACCTGCGTCATCGAGTCGTACGTGTACGCGGTCGGGCGGACGAGCCTCCGGACGCGGATCCGCGCGTACCGCGAGTCGCCGCGGACCGGGGAGCGCGAGCTCACCACGGAGTCGTACTTCGTGTTCGTCGCCGTCGACGCCGACGGGGAGCCGACGCCCGTCCCGGACCTGGAGGTCGCGGGCGAGCGCTGCCGCGAACTCCGCGACGAGGCGCTCGCCGCGGAGCCAGACGAGGACCGCTGAGCGGCCGAGACGACCGATCCGGACGAGGACCACCGAACGTGCGGGCCGACCGCCGCGCGCGCGACGCTCGACGCGTCAGCGGCTGATCCGGTCGGCGCCGTCGATGACGGACGCGACCTCCGCGCGGGTCGTGACCGCGAGGTCGCCGTCGGTCGTCCGCTTCACGGCCGCCGTCGCCGACCCCCACTCCAGGGCCGCGGAGACGTCGCCGCCCCGCAGTCGCTCGGCGACGAACCCGGCGACGAACGCGTCGCCGGTGCCGATCGCGTCGAACGTCTCCGCCTCGAACACCGCCTGCTCGTACACGTCGCCACCCGTGAGCGCCGTCGCCCCCTCGTCGCCGCGGGTGACCACCACGGTGTCGAGGGCGTGGTCGGTCGCGAGGCCGTGGGCGACCTCGACGGCGTCGCCGTCGCGGTCCAGCACCGCCCGCGCGTCCCGGTGCGGGACGAACAGGGTGTCGACGTGCTCGAACAGCGTCTCGTACGCGTCGCGCGCCTCGTCGGGCCCCCACAGCTTCGACCGGTAGTTCAGGTCGAACGAGCGGGTGGCGCCCGCCTCGCCCGCGCGGCGCAGGAGCGCGGTCGTCGTCTCCGCGGCGGCCGGCGACAGCGCCGGCGTGATCCCCGTCGTGTGGAACCACTCCGCGCCGTCGAGCGGCGCCGCGGGGAGCTCGTCGGGCTCGACGGTCGTGATCGCGGCGTCGGCGCGGTCGTAGATCACGTTCGTCCCGCGCGGGGCGCCGCCGTGTTCGAGGTAGTACGTCCCGACCCGACTCCCGTCCGGGTCCGCCCACGCGACTTCCGGGCTGACCCCGTGACTTCGGAGCTCGCTCGTCACCCGCCGGCCGAGCGGCGAGTCCGGGAGCTTCGACAGCCACGCGGCGTCGACGCCGAGCCGCGCCGCGCCGACCGCGACGTTGCTCTCCGCGCCGCCGGCCTGGACGGCCAGCTCGCGCGTCGTCTCGAGCCGGTCGCCGCGCGGCGGCGACAGCCGGAGCATCGTCTCGCCGAAGGTCACGAGGTCAGTCATCGGCGCCACCCCACACAGCAGGTCTCGAACGTGTTCATACCCGGTGCTACGCTCGACCAATTATAAGAACGGGTGATCGGCGGCGGTCGTCACTCGCGGTCGAGCGCGAACGTCACGCGCTCCCCGTCGACCGCCGCCGTGAGGGCCCCGTCTCGAACGGTCGCCCCCGACGCGCGGTCCGACCCCCCCGTGAGCGTCGCAGCGTCGCCGAGCAGGTCGCCGTCCTCGGCCGAGACGACGGCGAACACGGCCGCGCCGTGCGGCGGCAGCTCGCGCTCGACAACCGGACCGGCAACAACCGAGCCGGAGAGCCCGTCCCAGACGACCCGGTCCGATTCTGGTCCCCCCCTCCACCCGTGCTCGCGCGCGTCGAACCTGACGGTCGACGGCTCGTCCGCCCAATTAAACAGGGCGACGGTCGTGGCCCCGTCGCCCGGCCGGTCGCAGACGACTCGCGACGGGAACCGCTCCTCGTCGAGTCGCCCGACCTCGCCGCCGGTCGCGGGCGGGATCGTCCGTTCGAGAAGCCGGCGGCCGGCCGCACCGATCTCCGCGAGCCGGTCAGAGAACACGTTCACGCCGCCGGTCGCGGCGACGAGCGCCGCGAACGACTCACGCTCGGCCGCGGTGAGGTCGCTCGTGTCTCGGACGAGCTGGCAGTCGGGGTCGTTGAGCCACCACCGCCGGTGGAGAAAGTTTCGGGTGAGTGTGTTGCGGACGGCGTTTTTCAGCCCCGGCTGACTCCCCGACTCCCCCGGCGTCTCCCATGTCGGGTCAGTGTCCGGGCCGACCCGCATGGCGTCGAAGAGCCCGACGCTCGGGGCCATCGGCGCGCCGCAGCCGAGGAGGAACGCGTCGTCGCCGGCCGCCTCGGCGATCGCTTCCACGCCCCGCCGATACGCCTCGATCCGGGTGGCCTCGGGGTCGTGCCGCTCGCCGGGGAGTGCCGCCGCGAAGAGGAAGTCGAGCTTCAGGTAGGTGAATCCCCACTCGTCGACAACCGTCGAGACGGTCTCACGGAGCCAGTCGAGGACCTCTGGGTGCGTCGTGTCGAGCCCGTACAGCTCGGACCCGGCGCGGAAGCCGCCGTCGACCGGCGTTCCCGGACCGTCGCCAGCGCCGTCCGTCGGCTCCGTGACGAACCAGTCCGGGTGGTCGGCATACAGGTCAGCGCCGGCCTCCACGTAGAACGGCGCGAGCCACAATCCCGGGCGGTACCCCGCGGTCGCGATGTCACCCGCAACGGTGCTCATATCCTCGAACCCGTCGGCGATCGACCGCCAGTCACCGAACGCCTCCATGTAGCCGTCGTCGACTTGGACCACGTCGACCGGGATCTCCCACCCTCTGAGTTCCGCGAGGTTCTCCCGCACGTCCGCCTCGGTGACATCGGTGAAGTAGTGGTACCACGAACACCACCCGGTCGGCGCGCGCTCGGGTACGCGGGCGTCCATCCGCTCGCCGACGCGGTCGGCCAGCGCGGCCAGTCCCTCCCGCAGGTCGCGGTCGGCGTCAACCCACAACGGCGGTAGCTCGGTCCGCTCGCCGGGCGCCAAGCGCGTCCCCTCCAGCGGACACACCGCGCGCAGCGTCGCGACCCCGTCGGCGTCGTCGGCCACCTCGAACCGCGTGCAGAACCGGTCGTGTTCGAGGAACCCCGCCGTGACGCCGCGATCCCCCTCGACGAGCCCGGTCAGGTAGCTGCTGACCCGGTCGTCTGTCGACGCCGCGAGGTCGTTCATCATCGGGGCGTTGTCGGGGTCCTCGATCGGGAACCGCTCTCCGACGGAGAGCGTCCCCGTCGGCGTCCACGACTGGTACCCGTGCCGGTACACACGCGCGTCAGCGCCGAACGCGGTGTCGAACGCGCACGTCACGTCGCCGACTCGGACCGGTTCCTTGCCGGCGTTCTCGACGGTCACGGTCGCGGTCACGCCGCCGCCCTCCGTCGACAGCGACACCGCTGCGACCCGCACCCGCCCGTCTTCCCCGTCGGTCGCCGCCGCGTGGAGGCTCCCGACAAGGAGGTCGCCGGCGTCGTCCGCGACCGTGACCTCGCGGTCGGTCGGGTCGTACGTGACTGCGGTGGTGTGCGCCCTGCCCTCGTTCATATCACACCCTCTCCGTGCCCCCACAAATACCCTGCCACGCGAGCGCCCCGTCGGGCGGAGGCCGACCGCCGTCGACTCCGCCTATCCGAACGCTTAGGTGACACGGTCGACACGGTGAGCCATGCGAACCGGAGTCTGTTACTTCCCGGAACACTGGCCGAGCGAAGAGTGGGAACGCGACATCGCCGCGATGGCCGACGCCGGCCTCGAATACGTGCGGATGGCGGAGTTCTCGTGGGGAGTTCTTGAGCCCGAGCGCGGGGAGTTCGACTTCGGGTGGCTCGACGAGGCGATCGAGCTCGTTGGCGACCACGGGATGGAGGCGGTGTTATGTACGCCGACGGCGACGCCGCCGAAGTGGCTAGTCGACGAGCGGCCGTCGATCCGGCAGGAAGAGCCCGACGGCACCGTCCGTCAACACGGCAGCCGCCGCCACTACTGTTTCAACTCCACCGCCTACCGCGAGGAGACGGCACGGATCGTCGAGCGGGTCACCGAACGGTACGCCGACTCGCCGCACGTCGCCGGCTGGCAGACGGACAACGAGTTCGGCTGTCATCGGACCGTCCGCTGTTACTGCGACGACTGCGCCGAGGCGTTCCGGACGTGGCTCGCGGACCGCTACGGCGACATCGACCGGCTCAACGAGGCGTGGGGGAACGCGTTCTGGAGCCAGCAGTACGGCTCGTTCGAGGAGGTCGACCCGCCGGGGCCGACCCCCGCGGAGCACCACCCCTCACGGCTGCTGGCGTACGCGCGCTTCGCCAGCGACTCGGTCGTCGAGTACAACCGCCTCCAGGCCGACCTGATACGCGAGGCCGACCCAAACTGGTTCGTTACTCACAACTTCATGGGACGGTTCCCAACGCTGAACGCCTACGACGTGAGCGCGGACCTCGACCGCGTCGCCTGGGACTCCTACCCGACGGGATTCGTTCAGGACCGCTACGACGGGGAGGCGTCGCCGGACCAGCTGCGGGCCGGCGACCCCGACCAGGTGGGGATGGACCACGACCTCTACCGGAGCGCGCTCGACAGGCCGTTCTGGGTGATGGAACAGCAGCCGGGCGACGTCAACTGGCCGCCGCACTGCCCCCAGCCGGGCGAGGGCGCGATGCGGCTGTGGGCCCACCACGCCGCCGCTCACGGGGCCGACGCGGTGCTCTACTTCAGGTGGCGGCGCTGTCTCGAGGGGCAAGAGCAGTACCACGCCGGCCTCCGGAAGGCGGACGGCTCGCCCGACCGCGGGTACGCTGACGCCGCGCGCGCTAGCGAAGAGTTCGCGGCGCTCGACAGCGCCGACCACGTGGACGCGCCGGTGGCGGTCGTCTTCGACTACGACTCCCTGTGGGCACTCGACGCGCAGCCCCACGCCCCGGAGTTCGACTACTGGGCGCTCCAAGAGGCGTTCTACGGCGCCGTCCGCGGTCGCGGCGTCCAGGTGGACGTGGTCCCGCCGAGCGCCGACCTCTCCGGATACGCCGCCGTCGTCGCGCCCGCGCTCCACCTCGTCACCGAGGACCTCGCCGACCGGCTGACCGACTACGTCGCCGGTGGCGGGGAGGTCCTCTTCGGACCCCGAACCGGCGTGAAGGACGCGGAGAACAAGCTCCGACCGACGTCGCAGCCCGGCCCGCTGACCGACCTCGTCGGCGCGGCCGTCGACCAGCACGAGTCGCTGCCGCGGCGCCTCGAAACGGCGGTCCGGCGGGCGGACGGTCCCACGGACGACGGGAGCGATGCCGACGACGGCGCGGCGCCGTCCGCCTCGTTCCGGACTTGGGCCGAGTGGCTCGACCCGGACGCCGCTGAGGTCCGGTACACGTACGAGGTCGACGGGCCGGCGGACGGTCGACCGGCGGTCGTCGCCAACGCGGTCGGCGACGGACGCGTCACCTACTGCGGGGTCTGGCCCGACCCGGACCTGGCGGACGCGCTCGCGTCGGCCCTGCTCGACCGCGCGGGTATTCGTTACGCCGATCGGCTTCCGGACGGCGTCCGCGTCGGCTACCGCGGCGGCCACACGTGGGTGACCAACTTCACGGGCGACCGGCTCCGACTGCCCGGGATCGACCCCGACTCGCTCGCGGTCGACGACGCCGACCGGGACGCCGTCGACGCGGCGGGTGACGGCGGCGAGGACTCGCGCGCTGACACCGCCGTTGTGGGGTCGTACGGAGTCGTCGTCATCGAGGGCGACCGCGTGGACGGTCTGCGGGTCGCTCAGCCGTAGTCGGACACGTCAGTCGAAACATACGGCTCCGCTGAATCCCATTCTTAAACCTTTTCGCCTGAAACAGCCGGTCGTTGAAGAGTGCTACCTGATCGATAGCGGGAGTGAGTGTTGCAGATCGGTGGTGCGAATAAGATATTTAAATAGGCGTGCGCCACGGCGTCGATCGTTTATAAATGGACGAAGCGGTCGGCGCGCGCCCGGGAGCGGGCCGGAGGCCCGCGAGCGGCGCCGCGCGAGGGAGTCGGTGGCGGGCGGAGCGAAGCGACGGCCGCCAGCGACGAGGATGGGGAGGTTTGAGGCTGCGGTGCTGTTCCGGGGCGGGAATCGAAGGGGCAGCCGCGAAACCGCCACAGGCGACGCAAGCACCGCAGGGAGGGAGTGGCAACGACCGACTGAGGACCGCAGCGAGCGCATCGAGTCCTCGCGACTGGGGCTTTGGAGGTGTTCGCCGCGTCGTCGAGCGCCTATAAACAGCTACCAGCAACACCACTTGATCGCTTATAAACGACCGCACTCGCGACCTGCGATACGCACTCCCGCCCTCACCCGTTGCCGTCCCCGTATTGATTACGGCGATTCACAGTGTGTGATCGTCGGAGCAGTTCAACAGCCACCAATTCGGAATCTTCCTCGACCGGCTACTCCGAGCGCTCTCGCGCCCGGTAGTCCGGGAGGGTGTCGTCCTGCATCACCGCGCTGCGGCCGCCGTCGACGAGGAGGGCGGCGCCCGTGACGAAGGCGGCGTCCTCGCTCGCGAGGAAGGAAACGGCCCCGGCGACGTCGGCCGGCGTGCCGATCCGGCCGGTCGGGTGGATCGACTCGACCTCCTCGAACCGCCCCTCGGGGAGCTCGTCGCGCGTCCGCTCGATCTCGACCCAGCCCGGAACGACCGTGTTCACCCGGACCCGGGGGCCGAAGTCGACGGCGAGCGACCGCGTCATGCCGTTGATCCCCGCCTTCACCGCGTTGTATGGGAAGTGCGCGGGCATCGTCGCGTACGCGTGGTTTGACGAGACGTTCACGATCGCCCCCCGGTCCATGTGGTCGAGCGCCTCCCGCGCCGCGAGCCAGTACGCCCGGAAGTCCGTCTCGACGACGAACGCCCAGTCGTCGAGCGTCGCCTCGTCGGCCGCGGTCTCGGTCTGGACGCCGGCGTTGTTCACGAGCACGTCGAGCGAGCCGTACTCTTGGACGGCCGCCTCGGCGAGCGCCGCCACGTCGTCCGGGTCGCGCATGTCGGCGCGGACGAACGTCACGTCGCCGGCGGACGCGCAGTCGGCCGACTCATCCGGGGACAGGTCCGCGATCCGGTCGACGACGGCCTCACCGGCCTCGACGGTGCGGCCGCTGACGACGACGTTCGCGCCCTCGGCGGCCAGCCGCTCCGCGATTCCGGCACCGATTCCGCGCGTCGACCCCGTGACGATAGCGGTCTTCCCGGCGAAGCGTCGGGGCACCGCGTGGTCGGTCGGTGATTCGTGTCGGCGGGTCATCGCTCTCTCCCGCGTCGCCGCGTTTGTGTCAGCATCCGGATCACCACTCCGCCACGGAGCCGTCGTCGTGCCGCCAGACGGGGTTGTGCCAGTCGACGTTGCCGTGCTGTTCCCGGACGTGCTCCTCGTCGATCTCGATCCCGAGCCCGTCGCCGCCGGGGATGTCGACGAAGCCGTCGCGGTACTCGAACACCGCCGGGTCGGCGAGGTAGTCCAGCACGTCGCTCGTCTCGTTGTAGTGGATGTCGAGCGACTGCTCCTGGATCAGCGCATTCGGCGTGCAGGCGTCGACCTGAATGCAGGACGCGAGCGCGATGGGCCCGAGGGGGCAGTGCGGCGCAATCGACACGTCGTACGCCTCGGCCATGGACGCGATCTTCTTCATCTCGGTGATCCCCCCCGCGTGCGAGACGTCGGGTTGGATCAGGTCCACGGCGTCCGCCTCGAGCACCTCCTTGAAGTCCCACCGCGAGTACATCCGCTCGCCGGTCGCGATCGGGATCGTCGTCGACTGCCGGATCCCCGAGAGCGAGTCGTTGTGCTCGGGCAACACCGGCTCCTCGATGAACATCGGGTCGTAGGGCTCCAACGCGGCCGCGAGCCGCCGAACCATCGGCTTCGACACGCGCCCGTGGAAGTCGACCCCAATGTCGACATCGTCGCCGACGGACTCCCGGACGGCCGCGATCCGGTCGACCGCGTCGTTCACGGTGGCCGGGGTGTCGATCGGCCGCAGCTCCGCGGTCGCGTTCATCTTCAGCGCCGAGAACCCCGCGTCGACCTTCTCGCTGGCGGCCTCGCCGACGTCTGCCGGCCGGTCCCCGCCGATCCACTGGTAGACGCGGATACGGTTGCGCGCACGGCCGCCGAGCAGCTCGTGGACTGGCGCGCCGAACTGCTTCCCCTTGAGGTCCCACAGCGCCTGGTCGACGCCGGCGATGGCGCTCATCAGCACGGGGCCCCCGCGGTAGAACCCCCCGCGATACATCGCCTGCCAGTGGTCCTCGATCCGCGTCGGGTCCTCGCCGAGCAGGTAGTTGTCGAGCAGCTCCTCAACGGCCGCGACGACCGTGTGCGAGCGCCCTTCCACGATCGGCTCCCCCCAGCCGACGGTACCGTCGCTCGTTGTGAGCTTCAAGAATAGCCAGCGAGGCGGTACTTCGAACAGCTCGTAGTCGGTGATGTACATGATCGCTTAGTTCTGTGTCGTTCCGACGACAGCGCTGTCGACGGAGTCCGTTTTGGTTTTCAGCGCGTCGCCGGTCTCGACGTCGAACAGGTACAGCGCCGCCTCGTCGAAGTCGAACGCGACCTGTGACCCCTCCGCCGGCCGGACCGTTGGGCTGACGCGGGCGGTGAGCTCGTGGCCGCCAATCTCCATGTAGAGGAAGTTCTCGTTCCCCATCGGCTCCACGACCGTCACGTCGGCCGCGTTCCGACCCGATTCGACGACCTCGATGTCCTCCGGCCTGACACCGACACTGACCCGTTCGTGTCCGTCGACCGGCTCCGAGTCGTCGAGCTCGTACGCGAACCCCCCGGGACCCGCAAGGGTACCGTCTTCCACGTCGGCCGTAAGGAGGTTGATGCTCGGCGATCCGATGAAGTCGGCGACAAACCGGTTCACAGGCGAGCGGTACACCTCCTCCGGCGACCCGACCTGCTGGAGTACACCGCCGTCCATCACGGCAATCCGATCGCCCATCGCCATCGCCTCCGTCTGGTCGTGGGTGACGTACACCGTCGTCACGTCAAGGTCGGCCTGTAGCTCCTGTAGCTCGGTCCGCATCTCTGAGCGGAGCTTGGCGTCGAGGTTGCTGAGCGGCTCGTCCATCAGGAACACAGACGGCTCTCGAACGATCGCCCGTCCAAGGGCCACGCGCTGCTGTTGCCCCCCGGAGAGTGCCTTCGGTTTCTCGTCGAGCAACTCGCGTATCCCGAGCATTTCGGCGACGTCCTCAACTTTCGCTTCGATCTCGTCGCCGGTCAGCTTCGTCGAGAGCTTCAGCCCGAAGCCGATGTTACCCCGGACGGTCATGTGCGGGTACAGCGCGTAGTTCTGGAACACCATGGCCACGTCCCGTTCGCTGGCCCGGTACTCCGTGACATCCTCGCCGTCGAACCGTATCGTCCCCGCCGTCGCGTCCTCAAGACCGGCGAGACAGCGGAGCGTCGTCGACTTCCCGCAGCCGGACGGCCCGACCAATACGAGGAACTCGCCGTGGTCGATATCGACGGAGAGGCTCTCCACGGCGACCACGTTCTCGGTTCCGGAGTCGTACACCTTGTCTAATTCCGTGATGTTGATTCCTGACATTGGTTACTCTTTGAGCGACCCCGCGAGGATGCCACTGACGAACTGTTTCTGTAGCACTAAGAACAACACGACCATCGGAACGATGGCAAGCGTCGCCGCCACCATGATCTGGTCGTAGTAAATCCGCTGGAACCCGGTCAGCTGCGCCAGTCCGATGGGGATGGTGTACATGTCTGCCGACTCGAGGATCACGAGCGGGTACAAGAACAGGTCCCACTGGAACAGGAACAGGATGATCGCCAGCGCGGCCAGCGACGACCGCATTGTCGGTAAGGCGATCCGATAGAATATCTGGAACTCCGTCGCGCCGTCCATCCGGGCGGATTCGAGCAGCGCGTCCGGGATCGATTTCATGTTCTGCCGCATGAGGAAGATTCCGATGGGGTTGGCCGCCCACGGGAGGATGATCGCCCGGAAGGTGTTTGTCCAGTCCAGCTGTGCCATCAGCAGGAACAGCGGGATGACGAGCAGCTGGATCGGTAACACGAGCGTCGCCAAGATCGTATAGAAGATCGGTTCCTTGTACTTGAACTCGTACTTGGCGAACGCGAAGCCACCCATCGAACACAACACGAGCGAGAGCAGCGTGTAGACGACGGCGATGAAGACGCTGTTCCGGATCGTACGGACGAAGTCGAGCCGCTCCTGTAGTGCCGCGAAGTTGTCGAGGAATGCGGTGCCAGGAATCAACCGCGGCGGGAACTGGAGGAACTGCTCCTGTGGGAGCGTCGCCGCCACCAGCATCCAGTACAGCGGTACCATCATCACCACAACCATCGTGATGACGAAGGCGTAGGTGAGGAACCGCCAGACCGCGTCCTTCCGGCGTTGATCGCGCATCAGTCCTCACCCCCGAGCTTGATCTGGATGATTGAGAAGATGCTAACGACCACCACGAACACGACCGTAAGCGCACTCGCATAGCCGAGGTTGAAGTTGACGAACGCCTGCCGGTAGATGTACTGGACGATCGTGATTGTCGCGTTCGTCGGGCCGCCGCCAGTGATGACGTACGGCTCGGCGAACAGCTTGAACGTCCCAATCGTCGACAACACGACGACGAATAGCAGCACCGGTTTAAGCTGCGGGAGCGTGACGTAGCGGAACTTCTCCCACCGGTTCGCTCCGTCGATCTCAGCCGCCTCGTACAGCTGCTGTGGGATCGTCTGGAGACCAGCGAGGAGGATAATCATATTGTACCCCGTCCACCGCCACGTCACCGCGGCGATGATCGTGTTCCGAGCCCAAAACTCACTGGTCAACCACGGTATCGGACCGAGCCCGACACCGGAGAGGACGTAGTTCAGGAATCCCAGCTGCTCGTTGAAAAGCAGCAGGAACACCGTCGAGTACGCGACGAGGTTCGCCGAGACCGGCAGCGCGATCGCGGTGCGGAACACTCCCTTGAGACGCATGAACGAGGCGTTCAGCGCGAGTGCGAGCGCAAGTGCAAGCCCAATCATAAGCGGGACCTGAACCGCGAGGATGTACGAGGTGTTGAACATCGACTGCCAGAACAGATCGTTGCCGAGCAGGCGGGCGTAGTTCCCGAGCCCGACGAAATTCAGCTGCGCGATCTGCGGAATCTCGACGTACAGCGGGCCGAGGTCGATCCAGAACAGCGATCCTTCGCCGACGCCCTGATACTCGAAGAACGACAGATACAGCGTGTAAAACACCGGGAAGGCGAGAAACAGCCCGAACAGTACGAAGAACGGTGCGATGAACAGGTACGCGACGCGCGGCAGCGCCGGCATCGCCGCCGTCAGATCCTGCCTGGCGAACCGCACTCTGTCCCATCCCGGTCGCGCCGCTCGTCTGAGCCGTCTCCCGACGCTCTGTATCCTCGCCCGGGCGCGTCGGCGGTACGTCTGCTCGACGCGGTCGTTTGTCTCGTCAGAAGTGGCCATTCGATCGGTCCCTCCGAGTTACGCGAGGTCCCGATCGGTGTTCTCGGCGACAGTCTCCGCGGCCGCCTGGACGGCTTCTTCGGGCGACTGCTCGCCGTTGATCATCCGCTGTAACTCGGTCTCGATGGCCTGTGACACCTCTGGCGTGTCCGCGGTAAACCGGTATCCGGGCGCGTCCTGTGCGACCTCAGCGAAGAGCGCTCGTGCGGGCTGACCGTCGTAGAAGTCCAGTTCCTCGTCGAAAACCGGGTCGTCGTAGGTGGTCTCCAGCGCCGGGAAGAGACCGTACTCGTCATACATCGCCAGCTGCATCTCCTTGGTCGCCAGCGAGAACTCCATGTAGTCCCACCCACGCGCATGGGCCTCGTCGGACACCTGGTCGGCGATCATAAGGTTGGAGCCGCCCCAGTTCGACGCGCGCGGCCCGCCCGACTCCAGCGCGGGGATCTTGAACACTCCCCAGTCGCCCGCGGTGTCGGGAAGCTCGGCCCGCAGAGTCCCTTCCATCCACGCCGCCGAGGGGAGCGAGGCGATCGTCGCGTCGCCGTAGGCGCTGAACCAGGCGGACGTCCATCCTTCAATGTTGGCCGCGATATCGGCGTCATAGATCTCCTTTATATTGCGGGCCACACGGAGCGACTTCTCGTTGTGGATGTTCACCTCGCCGCTCTCGAGGAAGGGCTCGCCGGACAGCTGGCGGAACTGATACCGCCAGACGCCGGAGAGGTCCCCCTCAGGGAGGTTGAGCATGTACTGGTCATCCGGGAGCTTCTGGCCCTCCTCGATGAACTCCTCCCACGTCTCGATGCTGTCCGGGTCGATATCGTGTTCGTCGTACACCGACCGGCGGTAGTACACCGCCGTGGGACCGGTGTCCCACGGGAGCGCGTAGATGTCGCCGTCAACGGTGAGGGCCTCCCACTTCCCGGAGACGAAGTCGTCCTGAACGCCCGCTTCCTCGATCTCGTCGGTGAGCGGCGCGACGGAGCCCGTGTCGATGAACGACGGGCCGTCGACGGACTCCAACATGGAGACCGCCGGCGCGCCGGAGCCCGAGAGCAGGTTCGTCTGGAGTCGGTCCTTCATCGCGGACCGACCGAACTCCTCGACGGCAACCGTCGCGTCGTTCTCGGACTCGTACTCCTCGGAGGTTATCATCAGCGCTCGCGCGGCAACATCCCACCCCCACACGTTGATCTCCGACGCCATGCCGTTGCCGCCGTCGCTCTCGTCGCTGCCGTCGCTCCCGTCACTGCCGTCGCTCCCGTCGCCGCCGTCTCCCCCACTTCCTGGGTCGCCGGTTCCGATACACCCTGCGAGTCCCGCGAGCCCCGCGAGTCCCGCGCCTTTCATGAGTCTACGTCGCCCGTATTGGGCGTAGTTTGGTTTGTTAGTCATGATCGAACCTGACTATCAGTCTCTTGCGTTACAGCTATATAAAATTACTGGGCATTTGTCCTAAAAACGGCTCAGAACCGCTTCATTTGTGTTTTCACGAGATGAACAGAGGCGGTATATATGCGTTTTTTCGAATTTGTTCCGTCCGAACCCAATAGTGTGAGCATAATGTAATTAATTTATAGACTACAACCATAATATAATACTCTTATCCGTGACTGTGTTCTCCTATACTAAACAAGTGTTATACCGCTGTCTCTCATACCACTCTCAGAAACGATGGGAGATACGGACACCATCACTGTTCAGGCGACGGAGACGTCCATGCAGATCGTCGAGGAACTATACGACCGTGACGGCGCCGGAGTCACCGAGTTAGCCGACGCGATGGACGTCTCGAAAAGCGCGGTTCACAACCACCTCTCGACGCTCCGTACGCTCGGTTACGTGAAGAACACCAACGGGACCTACGAGCTCACCCATCGATTCCTGCGGATCGGGTTCGGGACGAGAGAACGCAATCCCGTCTATCAGGCGGCGCAAAGCGAGATACGAAAACTGGCGCGGAACACAAACGCGGTCGCGAACCTCGTGGTTCCGGAGAACGCGGACGCCGTCTATCTACATCGAATCGGCGCCCGAGACCACCCGATCTCGGTCGGTGGGAGCGTCAAGCTCCATGCCGCCGCGGCCGGCAAGGCGATCCTCGCGTTCCGGTCGGCGGACGCGGTCGACGAGTACGTCGGCCGTCACGGCCTCGACCCGAAAACCGACCGGACAGTGACCGACCGGGCGACGCTCCGCTCCGAACTTCGGTCTATCAGGGACCGGAACATCGCGTTCGACCGCGGCGAACTCGACCCGGACTGGCAGTGCGCCGCCTCCCCTGTCGTCGTCGACGGCGACCCTGTGGGCGCGGTCAGCGTCTCCGGCCCGTCAGACGAGATGCAGGGGAAGCGGTTGGAAGAAGACACAGCCGGACTCGTCTCCAGCGCCGCGAAGACTATTGAACTCGAACTGTTGTGACGCGGCGCGACCGCGCTCAACACGGTTCAATTTAATACCCCTCCCCGAAAGATACTCGCCATGCGAACCGACCGACTCGACCGGATCACGGACGCCGGCGTGATCGCCATCCTCCGCGGCGTCGGCGTCGAAGAGGCCCCGGCGGTCGCCGACGCCGTCACCGACGGCGGCGTGACGGCCCTAGAGGTGACGGCGGACACGCCGGACGTGACGGCCGCGATCGAGGCGGTCGCCGAGCGCGTCGACGACGCCGCGGTCGGGGTCGGCACCGTCCTCGACGCGGAGACCGCCCGCGCGGCGCAGCTCGCCGGCGCCGAGTTCGTCGTGACGCCGACGGTGAACCGGGAGGTGATCCGGACCGCGAACCGGTACGGGACGCCGATCGCGGCCGGCGCGTACACGCCGACAGAGGCGATCGAGGCGTTCGAGGCCGGCGCGGACTTCGTGAAGGTGTTCCCGGCGAAGACCGGCGGTCCCGCCCACGTCGCGGCGCTCGGCGGGCCCCTCTCGCAGGTCCCGCTCGTCCCGACCGGCGGCGTGACGGCGGACGACGCCGGCGCGTACGTCGAGGCTGGCGCGGCGGCGGTCGGGGTCGGCGGCGCCATCGTCGATCACGACGCGATCGAGGCGGGGGCGTACGACCGGATCGCCGCGAACGCGCGGGCGGTGGTCGAGGCCGTGTCGGCCGCGCGGGAGTGAACCGGGTGGCTCCGACTCGACGAGGGGAGGTCCCGACCCGACACGCACATATGCCGCCGCGAACGTCGTTCGGGTATGCGTAAGTCCGGACGGGTGTTCCTCGCCGGCGTCGCGGCGGCGGGCGTCGCGGTCGGACTGTTGCTGTTGGTCGGGGCGCCGACCTCGCTGGTCCCGACCGGCGCGCTCGGCGCGGCGATCCCCGTGGCGCTGACGTACGCCGTGATGACGGCGGCCGACGACGACGCTCAGTAGTCGCCGAGCACGCCGAGCCGCCGCGCTCGGCGCGTCGCCAGCTGGAAGACGAGGTATCCTCCGGCGAGGTAGCCCCCGGCGACCGCGACGAGCAGCGCCAGGTCGGCGGGCGGGAACTCCCACAGTCGGGTCCCGTCGACCATCGCGCGCTGGAGCATCGCGCTGCCGTGCGCCAAGGGGAGGACGCGCGTCCACGGGAGATCGAAGACGGGCGCCGAGATCAGCCCGACGAACCCGAACTGGAGGAGGTTGAGCCAGTTGCCGATCCGCTTGTACAGCACCGTCACGCCGCCCGCGGCGAAGCCGAGCCCGAGGACCGAGACGATCGACAGCCCGGCGACGGCGACCACCGTCACCGGCGCGAGGCTGAGCCGCGTCCCGGTCGCGAGGAGCATCACGGCGAGGATCACCGCGCTCGTGAGGAAAGTGCGCACCACCTTCGCGACCCCCTTCAGCAGGGCGACGGGCGCGAAGCCGAACGGCGTGGTGATGTGGCGTTCGAGGGTCCCCCACTGCACTTCGCTGCCGATGTCGTTCGACACCGAGGAGTACGCGCCCACCGACAGCGTCCACAGGAAGTAGCCGACGACGATCCCCTCGATCGAGTCCGCCAGCGCCTGTCCGGCGAGCAGCTGCCCGCCGAGGAACAGCGCGGCGAAGAAGAACAGCGACACCACGATCCCGCCGATCGCGTTGGCCGGGTACCGCACGAAGATCAGGAACTCCCGATAGAGGACCGCCCGCGCCAAGTGGTAGTAGGTGGCCGGCCGGGGCTCGTCGTCCGGCCGCACTCCGTCGCCGGGTTCGGCCGCGGCCGCGCCGCCCGGATCCTCCGGCGGGCTCGTGTCCGCGCTCATCGCCGGTCACCCCCGGACGGGGCGCCGAGGTCGCTCCCCGTGCGTTCGAGGAACACCTCTTCGAGGTCGGGCTGGACCGTGCGGATGTCCGAGACGGTGACGCCGGCCGCCCGCAGCGCGTCGGTCAGGTCGTACAGCCGGTCGCCGCCGGCCGCAACCGTCACCGCGGGCGGGCGCGCCTCGCGGTCGACGTCGAGGACCTCGAACGCCTCGCGGAGGCCCGCGACCGCCTCGGCGTCGAGGTCCGGGCTGGCCACGCGCACCGCGTCGCTCGCGGCCGCGCCGAGCAGCGCCTCCACGCTGTCGTCCGCGACGATCCGCCCGTTCGACAGCATGACGACGCGGTCGCACACCGCCTCGATCGTCGTCATGTCGTGGCTGCTGACGACGATGGTGAGCCCCTCCTCGACCGCCAGCCGGCGTAACTCGGCCCGGAGCGTCCGCGCGCTCTCTACGTCGAGCCCGAGCGTCGGCTCGTCGAGGAAGACCAGCTCCGCGCCGCCCGCCAGCACGCTCGCCAGCGACACCTTCTGTTTCATGCCGCGCGAGAGGTCCCGAACGGGCGTGTCCGCCTTGTCGGCCAGGTCGAGCCGGTCGAGCAGGCGGTCGTGACGCGCCGCCACGGAGTCGGGGTCGACTCCGCTGATCGTCGCGAAGTACCGGAGGTTCTCCCGGACCGTGAGCCGCCAGTAGTCGTTGCGCGCGCCCTCCAACATCGCGTCCACGTCGGCGTAAGCTGCGCGGCGGCCGTCGCCCACGTCGTTGCCGAACATCCGGACCGACCCCGCGTCGGGGACGACGATGCCCAGCGCGCACTTGATCAGCGTCGTCTTACCCGCGCCGTTCGGTCCGAGCAGCCCGACGACGGAGCCGCGCTCGACCGCGAGACTCACGTCGTCGACCGCCGTCACCGCGTCGTCGCCGTCGCCGAACCGCTTCGTGAGCCGCTCGACCGAGAGGGCGGGCGGGCCGGTCAGCCCGTCCGTCGACGCGTCGTCGTCCGCGCTCCGGGTCTCGTCGCGCTTGCGGGGACCATCGCTCGCGCTCGCCGCGCTCCGTGCCATTGATCCGGGGTACGAGCCGAGCGGGCATATATCC
Source organism: Halorubrum sp. SD690R (assembly GCF_005435035.1). Classification (NCBI taxonomy): domain Archaea; kingdom Methanobacteriati; phylum Methanobacteriota; class Halobacteria; order Halobacteriales; family Haloferacaceae; genus Halorubrum; species Halorubrum sp. SD690R. The sequence goes on from NZ_SGTV01000022.1 coordinate 40,396, forward strand.
GCGCTCGCGCCCCAACGCGGACATGGACCTCGACCAGTTCGCGGCGGACGCCCCCGACGACGACGCGCCCAGCGACGCCCGCGTCTGCGTCGTCGCGACCCAGCCGGACACCTTCGAGCGCTGTCGCGCCGGCTTCTACCCCGCGCCGCGCTCGTATGACCGCACCCGCGCCGACTTCGCGTACATGGCCTTCTACCGGACCGAACCGGTGTCGGCGGTCACGCACTACGCCCGCGTCACGGCCCGCACCGAGCAGACCCGCGGTGAGCCCGGCCCGATGGACGAGGCCGACTGGAAGGCGCTCATCGACCCGTTTTCGGAGGAGCGCGTGGTCGTCGTCTTCGAGTTCGACGACCTCGTGCCGCTGGAGCGCCCGGTCGAGAACGACCTGAACGGCGTGCGCGGCGCGTGGTACTGCGCGGTCGACGACCTCCGCGAGGCCGGGACGCTGTCGGCGCTGCGCGAGCGGGCGGAGACCTGACCGGCCGGTCGTGATCACCGGCTCTACTGAGATACGCCGCGACGGCCGGGCGGACCCGCGAGACGGCACCTGAGCAGACCGAATTTTATTATCGACGAGACTCAGGGCGTTCACGATGCGGTACGGTGCCCTCCTCGCCCTCTGCGTGGTACTCGCGGGATGCGGCGGGTCGCTCGGACTCGGGTCGGCGCCGGCAGACGACGTCTGCCGCGGGGCCACGGGGGCCGAGACTCCCGAGTCGGTAGCCAGCACTGCGCCTCCCGACGCCTCCCGGGTCGAGGTCCGAGGTGACGGAGACAGGCTCCCGGTGAACGCAACCGTGGTCTGGCTGCGCGTGCTCGACCTCCACGGACTGTCGCCCGCGGAGGTTCCCGCCCCTGTTGTCAGGGTCGCTCCGGCCAGCGAGCAGACCTTCTCGCAGACCGATCTGGACGGGAACATGGACCGCTTCGGCAACCTAATCGGCTTAAACGAGAACCAGAGTCGAGACGTGACGCTGACCAGCCCCGACGGCTACGTCGCTCCCCCGGATTTCACCGACGGTAATTACTCGAGAGTGAACGTGGGGATCGGCGGGGACGACCCCGTCGCTGACGTCGAGGCCACGCTCGCCCACGAGTACGTACACGTCGTCCAGATCGAGACCGATTTCTGTTTGACCGACGAGGAACTGACACAGGTTCAGGCGAACGTCTCACCGGGGATGTTCGCCGCCGTCCGCGAGGGGGCCGCAGAGTACGTCGCCGATGTCTACGCCGAGCGCTACCTGGAGGGGATCGATCTCAGGGCCGAGCGCCGGGCGGCCTACGAGCGGGCCAGACCGAACGCCTGGAAGCTGTCCAGGGCCGGCTACTATTACGGCTATCGCCACGTCGCGGCCCGCGCCGAGTCGCCGCGACAGCTGCCGGCCGTGTACGAGACGCCCCCGGAGACGACGGAGCAGCTCGTTCACGGGCTGCGACCCGACGAAGCGCCGCCGGTTCCCCTGTCAGTCCGAGCCGGAGAGAAGTGGCAATCCCGCGGGACCGTCGGCGAGCTCCGCCTCCAGGTCGCGCTGACGGAGGGGGTGGCAGAATCGCGCGCTGCCGAGGCCGCGGCGGGGTGGGGCAACGACACGCTCCTGCGGCGCGGTGACGACTACGTCTGGATCGTGCGGATGGACGACGCCGCGAACGCCTCCGATCTCGAAACGGCGCTGGAGTCCCACGTCGACGGGCTCGCGGCCGCCACCGATCCGATCGGCCGACCGTCGGACATCGCATACCGGGTCGTGCGGGTGGACGAGGAGACGCTGGGGCTCGTCGTCGGTGAGTCAACGACCGTCGAGAGCCTCCGTATTTCGGCTGAGGGCGAGGCGGTAAACGTCTCCACCGAGGCCGCGTAGCCGCCGGCCTCGGCGGCGGTTCGGTTTCGAGCGCGCCCCTCGACCGTGCGTCGCCTCAGTTCGTATTGAGGGTCGGGTCGAAGAGCGTCTCGACCCGGCAGTCGAAGTGTGCGGCGAGTTTGAACGCCAGTTCGAGCGAGGGGTCGTACCGCTCGCGCTCGATCGCGTTGATCGTCTGGCGGGACACGTCGACGGCGTCCGCGAGGTCGGCCTGGCTGAGACCGCGTTCCTCTCGGCGCTCCCTGACGCTGTTTTTCATCTGTATCGTAACCAGCCGTAGGTGAGCGCGAACAGTCCCGACTGGACCGCGATCGCCAGTAGCGCCCCGTCGAACGCCGGCGGCGGCGTGTACACGTCGATCTCCGAGAGGACCACCATCGTCGGCCAGAGCAGGATCATCCCCAAGGTGAAGACGGTCGCAGCGAGGGCTATCGCCCGGCGTTCGAGCGCGCGGTCGCGCTCGTCGAACAGGGGGACTGAGGTCCCCTGCCAGACCGCCAGAAAGCCGGCGAACCCCGCCCAGTACAGCGCGACTCCCACGACGGGGTACCCGACAGACTCGGCGGAAATAAACCCGAGGGTCCCGGCGAGGACGCTACCGCCCATCAGCCGGCGGTACCGGCGGATCCGGGCCTGTCTGGACGAGCCGCTCACGGCAGGAACCTCCGGACGCTCCAGTACAGGCCCTGTGCGGCGTCTCGGAGGGCCCCGGTCGGCGACAGCCCCGCGTCGGGGTCCGCGGCGGGCTCGAACTCGGTCCGGAGAGCGGACGCCGTGACGCGGCACACCGCTCCCGTGTGGACCCGACGACCGTCGGCGTCGCCGACCCGGAGGAGCGTCGCGCCGTCGGTGGCCCCGACGACGCGATAGACGCCGGGGTCGTGATCGCCGTCAGTGGGGCGGTAGTGTGCGCCGACGTCCACGGTCAGCACCCCTGTGACGCCGCGGTCCCGTCGTGATCGACCAGCTGTGAGAGGAGGGCCGGCAGCGCGATCCAGCACGCGGCCGAGACGGCGAACGCGACCACGAGGCCGTCGATCGGCCCGACGGCGAGCCGGTCTTCGAAGTGGACGAGAGGGGTGATGGCGACGCCGCCCACGAGCAGCTGGAGGTACCAGGGCAGCGCCTCCAGCGTCGCGTGGTCGCCGAGCCGCCGTTCGATGGCGAATCCGGCCGCGAGCGCAGCCACGAACACGGCGATACTCGCGAGGAGTGCGGTGGCCATCAGCGCTCACTCCCGTCAACGGCGGTGGTTCCCTGTCGATGCGTTCGAGAGCGGAGATCGTCGTTCATTGGTGGTTTCCGGTAAATCGGCGGCGTCGTAAAGCGCGCTTTACAGTAAAGCGTACTTTACAACTTAGTATTAAATGTGTTGGTCAGTCGGAACGAGCCGGAGAAAGAGGTCCTAAGCAGTCGATGGTCTCGACGAAACCGCCGTTCGGAGGGGCGGCACGCGCTCGCCGTTCCGCTCCGCTGACGACACCGCTCCGTGCTCAACGAGCGGTCCCCGTCTGTCTCTGAGAGCGGTGGCGGGGCGAGAACGCCGGACCGCAGTCGCCGTTATCCGCCGTCGGCGCGCACCGAAGGCGTCGCGGCCGCGTCGACGCGCGCGATCCGGTCGTGCGCGGCGGGCGGCGTCGCGGCGTGCTCGGGGTGGAGACACGCGAACAGCGCCTCCAGCGAGTCGACGAGCCGGTGGCTCGGGCGGTTGAACAGCCCGTTGCCGTCGACAGCGTAAGCACGGTCGCGGCGGACCGCTACGAGGTCGTCGAAGCCGGGCCGCGCCGCGAGGTCGCCGACCGCGTCGACGGCCCGGTCGCGGTCGAAGCCGCAGGGCGCGACGACGAGGGCCTCGGGGTCGACCTCGCGCACGTCGTCCCACGCCACCGGCTCCGAGGGGCCGTCCGGCTGGAACGACGGGTCGCCGCCCGCGAGTTCGACCATGTCGCGAACCCAGTGGCCCGCGCGGATCGGCGGGTCGGTCCAGTCGAGGACGGCGACTCGGGGGCGGCCCTCGTCGGCGACCGCGCGCTCGGCGCGCTCGCGGACCGCGTCGACGCGATCGCGGAGGTCGCCCCGGAGCGCGCTCGCGGCGTCGGTCGCGTCGACCGCCTCGCCGATCCGCACCACGTCGTCGAGCGCGTCGGCGAAGGAGTGCGGGTCGCACGCGAGCACGTCTGGCGCGGGGTCGAGCCGTTCGGCGGCCGCGCGGACCTCGCTCGCGTCGACCGCGCAGACGTCGCAGGTCGCCTGCGTGACCAGCAGGTCGGGGTCGAGGGCCGCGAGCCGCTCCTCGTCGAGGTCGTAGACCGCGCCGTCGACCGCGCGCATCTGTTCGTCGATGTCGGCGGCCGAGCGGTCCGCGTGGTCGACGACCGTGCTCGTCAGCGTCGGTAACTCGCGGGCGGCGGGCGGGTGGTCGCAGCTGTGAGAGACGCCGACCGGCTCGACGCCGAGCGCGAACAGCGTCTCCGTGGCGGAAGGCAGCAGTGAGGCGACGCGCATGCCCGAAAGAACGCGCTCGACGGGCAAAAGCGAGGGGGCCGGCCCGCGCTACTGGGCGGGGAGCCACGCGAGGAGGGGCCGCGAGACGACGTAGCCGGCGTACAGCAGCGTCGCGACCGCCAGGGCGGCTGACGCCGCCTGGAACCACCGCGCCGTCGGGGCGTCGAGCGTGTTTAGCAGCGTGACGGCGAGCAGGGTACTCAGGAGGACGAACCGCGCGTCGCGCCGGTCCGTGCCCGGCCGTGGAACGGAGCTGGTGAAAATGGTCGGTGGTTTCGTGGCCGACGCGACGCCTACTCCGTGACGGCCTCAGCGGTCGCCGTCGCGTACGCGGCCGCGAGATCGCCGTTCGGCAGGGCGTCGAGCGCGGCCCCGCAGCCCCACCGGACGCGGTCGCGGCGCTCGCCGGCCGGGAGCTTGTTCGTCGCTACCGTCTCGGCCGTGTCGAGGGCGGCCCGCGCAGTCGGCTCGTCGCCCTCGGTCGCCGCGGTCGACGCCGCGACGAGCAGCTGTTCGAGGCTCGCTCGCACGTCGTGAGGGACCTCGTCGGCGTCGGTCACGAGTTTGCTTCCCTGTCGGGTGTCTCGCCGAGCGTCGCGAGCGCGAACTCGGTGCTGCTGCCGAGCGGGTCGGTCGCGGTCGGCGTCTCGACCTCGGTGAACCCCGCGGCGCGGAGCTGGTCGAGCGTGCGCTCGCGGCCAGGTGCGGAGAAGAACATCTCGCCGCCCATCCAGCCGCGCCGGACCGTCTCGAAGCGGCCGCCCGGCAGCGTCGTGAGGAGTCGCCCGCCGGGACGGAGGACGCGGGCGAACTCCGCGTACACCTCGGGGTGGCGCTCCCGCTCGACGTGAAACACCGCGTGGTACGCCGTGACCGCGTCGAAGCGGTCGGCCGCGAACGGGAGCGCCGACATCTCGCCGTGGACGAGCCGGGCCTCGGGGACGGTCTCTCGGGCGAGGTCGAGCCCCCGGCGAGAGATGTCGATCCCGACGCTGCCCGGCGGGAGGTTCGCGAGCGTGCGCGCGCCGTCGCCGCAGCCGACGTCGAGGACGAGCGGGTCGCCGTCGCCGACCGCGGGGTCACTTGCCAGCGCGTCGAGCAGGTCGTCGATCAGCGCCGCGTCCGAACCGTCGGGGTCGCGGCGGGCGGCGTACGTCTCGGCGACCTCGTCCCACGCGCGGCGCACCGCGTTGCGGTCCATACCGACGTGACGGGCGCGAGCGGCTTGATTTCGTCGGCGGTCGAGGCACGCTGGCGCCGGCGGTCGAGGCACGCCGGCACCGCCGCTCGGCGTTCCGGGCGCGCGAAAAGATTGTCGGGGTTCGAGGCGGGGTCGTGCCCGACCGCGTCAGTCGTCGGCCGGGGCGCGCGGCTCCGCCGGGGGCTCGGGCTCCTCCGTCTCGCCCGCCGGCTCGTCGACCGCGTCGGCGTCGGGGATCGCGTCGGGTTCCTCGTCCGGCTCCTCGGATCGATGGCGTGCCCGGACCTCCTCCCAGGTCATCGCCTCGTCGTAATGGTGGCACATGGCAACTATTGACAAGGTCTGTTCGCTCATAAGCGTTACGTCGGTTAAGCGGGGTGAGAGCCCGCAAAGCGCGGTGTCGACGGGACGGACAGATCGGCCCGGGCGCCGAACTGACGGTCGCGGACGCCGGGCCGATCGGCGGGGGCGTCGACCGTAACGCCGGCTCAGTCGTCGGCCGAGGACGGAGTCGTCGCGTCGGCGCCCGCGTCGGGCGCGGGCCCGGCGACCGCCTCGGCGACCTTCTCGATGGGGTGCGGCGGGGCCGCGGCCGCGGCGTCGCGGTCGCCGAGCTGTGACCGGCAGGAGGCCCCCGGGGCGGTCACCGTCTCGCCGTCGCTCTCGTCGACCTGATCGAGGAGGATCCGACCGATCGCCGCCGAGAGGTCGTAGTGTTCGGACTCGTAACCGAACGACCCCGCCATCCCGCAACAGGAGGAGTCGAGCGGGTACACGTCGTAGCCGGCGCGCCGCAGCACGCCGACCGCGTGGTGGTCCTTGTTCGTCGCCTTCTGGTTACAGTGGCCGTGGTAGGTTAGCGACTCCGCGGGCGCGTCGAACGCCAGCCGCTCGTCCACGCGGCCGGCGTCGAGGTACTCCAGGACGCCGCACGCGGCGGCCGACACCGCTCTGACCTCGTCGCCGTCGAGCAGGTCGAGGTACTCGTCCTGGAACATCACCGCGTCCGAGGGCTCGACGAAGACGACCGACTGCCCGTCGCGGACGCGGGGCGCGAGCGCCGCGACGTTGGCCTCGGCGCGCTCGCGGGCCGCGTCGAGGAATCCCGTCGAGAACGCCGCGCGGCCCGAGGGCGCGAGGTTGTCCGGCACCTCGACGCGGACGCCGGCCGCCTCCAGCACCGAAACGGCGGCCTTGCCGGCGGCCGGGTAGCTGTAGTTGGTGTAGGTGTCGGGGAACAGCGCGACCGTGTCGGTCGCGTCGGCGGGGTCGACCGTCGAGCCCCCGCGCGCGTCGAGCCACTCCTCGAAGCTCTCGGCGCGGAACGTCGGGAGCTCGCGGTCCGGGGCGATCCCCGCGACCGCGTCCATCACCTTGCGGGCGCCCGGGAGCTTCGTGGCCGCGTTCGAGAGCGGGGCGAGCGCGCTGCCGAGCGCGGAGAGGCGGTCGATGTCGCGGAAGATGCGCTCGCGGAGGCCCGCCTCCTCCCGCTCGTGGTGGTCGTGTTTCACCTCGGCCTTGAGCTTCGCGAGGTCGACCCCCGTGGGGCAGTCGCTCTTACACCCCTTACAGCCGACGCAGAGCCCGAGCACCTCCTCTTGGAACCGGTCGGAGTGGATCTCGTCGTCGTCGAGCTCCCCGCTGATCGCGGCCCGCAGCATGTTCGCCCGGCCGCGGGTCGACTGGACCTCCTCCTCGGAGGCGCGGTAGGTCGGACACATCACGCCGGAGTCGGTCTCTCGGCAGGTGCCGCAGCCGTTACACAGCTCGACGAGGTGCGAGAACCCGCCCTCGTCGGAGAAGTCCAGCTCGGTCTGCGGCTCGATCGACTCGTAGGCGGGGCCGTACCGGAGGTTCTCGCGCATGTCCGTCTCGGCGGCGGTGTCGGGATAGTCCCGCTCGGCCGCGGTGTCGCCGTCGACGTAGACGACCTTCCCGGGATTCATCCGCCACTCGGGGTCGAACGTCGACTTGAGTTCCTGGAACGCCGCCCACAGCGCTTCGCCGTACATCTTCGGGTTGAACTCCGTGCGCGCGAGCCCGTCGCCGTGTTCGCCCGAGAAGGCGCCGTGGTGTTCCAAGACGAGGTCGGTGACGTCCTCGGAGATGGAGTGCATCTTCTCGACGCCTTCCTCCTCTTTCAGCGAGAGGATGGGCCGGATGTGGAGCGTCCCGCTCCCGGCGTGGGCGAAGTACGCCGCCGAGGTGTCATGATCCGCGAGGACCGACTCGAACTGCCCGACGTACTCCGCGAGCTCTTCGGGCGGGACCGTGGCGTCCTCGATGAACGGGTACGGCTTCGGGTCGCCCCGCATGCTCATCAGGAGCGGGATGGCGGCCTTCCGGAGCTTCCAGAGGTCTTCTTGGGCCTCGGGGGCGTACGCCTCCAGTACGTCGAACGCGTCGCCCTCGGCGACGAAGTGCGCCGTCGTGTCGGCGATCGCGTCCGCGAAGTCGTCGACCAGCTCCGAGTCCCACTCCAGCATGAGCGCCGCGGCCGCGCGCTCCGGGATCGGCTCCGCGTACTGCGCGAACTCCTGTGACCCGGCCGCCAGCGAGAACACCTCGTCGTCCATCAGCTCGACCGCGCTCACGGGGAACTCCAGCGCCTCCGGGACCGCCTTCATCGCGTCGACCAGCGAGTCGAAGGCGTACAGCGCGAGCGCCGTCTCCTCGGGTCGCGTGACGAGCGACACCTCCGCCTCGACGATCGTCCCGAGCGTCCCCTCCGCGCCGACGAACAGCTTCGAGAGGTTGATCACCCGCTCGCCGTCGTCGTTCTCGTAGATCACCTTGTGGAGGTTGTACCCGGAGACGGAGCGCTTGAGGTTCGGGTACTTCTCGTCGATCGCGGCCTCGTTCGCCTCGACGAGCGCGCGGGTCGTCTCGTACAGCGCCGCCTCCCGGTCGTCCCCTTCGACGATCGCCTCGTACTCCGGCGAGTCGAGGACGACCTCGCGGGTCTCGATCAGCGACCCGTCGGCGAGCACGACTTTCAGCTCCTCCGTGTACGCGTCGGTGATCCCGTACCGGACCGAGTGCGCGCCGGTGGAGTTGTTGCCGATGCCGCCGACGACCGTCGCCCGCGCCGAGGAGGCCGGATCCGGCGCGAACTTCAGCCCGTCCTCCGCCAGCCGGTCGTCGAGTCGGTCCTGAACGACCCCGGGCTGGACCACCGCCCTCCGGTCGTCCGGGCGCACCTCGACGATCCCGTCCATGTGCGTCGAGAAGTCGAGGACGACACAGCCCGGACCGACGCTCTGCCCGGCCAGCGAGGAGCCGGCCCCCCGCGGGATGACGGGGACGCCGTGGTCGGCCGCGACCGCCATCGCCGCCCGCACGTCGTCGATCGAGCGGGGGACGACGACGCCGGCGGGCCGGGCCTGATAGACGCTCCCGTCCGTGGCGTACAGCACCTGCGCGTACTCGTCGAACTGGACCTCGCCCGTCACGCGCTCGCGGAGGTCCGCCGCGAGCGCCCGATACGCGGGCACGTCCGGCCGATCGTGGCCGAGCGCGGCCGCCGACGTGTCCGGGGCAGGTGTGTCACCGCCCCTCGTGGGCTCGCTTGCCATGATAACGACCGGGGGAGAACAGAGAATAAAACCTTTGTTCATGATAGTTTCGGCGGGGCGCGGTCGCTCTCGTCGCGTGTTGCCTCGCTGCGTCCGTCCGAGGCGTCCTTCTGCTGCGTCCGTCCGAGGCGTCCTTCTGCTGCGTCCGTCCGAGGCGTCCTCCGGCTTGCCGTCGGGATTTATGCCGTCGCCGCGACAGCACGACGCATGGAGATCCTCCACACGTGTCTCAACGTGGCGGACGCCGACCGCGCCGCGGACTGGTACGTCGAGCAGCTCGGGTTCGAACGCGCTTGGGAGTTCACGACCGCCGACGGCGACACGCGCAACGTGTACGTCGCCGGCGACGGCGGCGTCGAGTTCCAGCTGTCTGACACGGACGGCGCGGCGCCGAGCGCGGACGGCGACCGCTACGACCACGTCGCCGTCGGCGTCGACGACGTGGACGCCGCGTTCGAGACGATCGACCACCACGGCGTCGTGAAGGAGCCGGGCGACCAGCCGGAAGCGGGGGCCCGGACCGCCTTCGTGAAGGACCCGGACGGCCACGTCGTCGAGCTGATCGAGCCCCTGTGAGCGGTCGGGCACCGAAGGCGGCGGTGCGTCCGGACCGGACGACGCGCGTACTTCGGCGGTCACCACCCGTCGTCGTCATCGCCGGGCCACTCGTCCACGTCGACGTCGTCGAAGAACGCGGACGGTCCTCGACGACCGCCCAGACCAGCACCGTGATCAGCGCGAGAACGAAGAGGCGGCCGAACCGCCCCGCGTCCTCCGTTCCGAGGGCGTGCCCGAACGGCACCGCGTAGCCCACCCACACCAGCAGCCAGCCCCATCGCCCGTTCGCCTCCGTCCCGTGGCGCGGAGCGCCACGTACTCGAGCCCGGCGACCGTCACGGGGAGTCCCGGGAGCGAGGAGAGCCGAAAGAGCCAGAACGCCGCGACGAACGTCGGCACCGCGACGACGTGGTGAACGAGCGCTCCCCACCTGCCGTCACCCATACCATCAGCGTGGCTCCGAATCACAAAAAAGCGGACGCCAGAACAGGGAGTACGGCACGCGACTCCTTACAGGATCCCGGCGGCCTCGGCCGTCTCGACGATGTCTTGGGCCATCTTGTTGGTCGCCTCGTCGACCATCTGGCCGTCGACGCTCACGGCGCCTTTGCCCTCCTCCATCGCCTCGGCGTAGGCGTCGACGATGCGCTTGGCGCGCTCTGCGGTCTCCGGGTCGGGCGCGAACACGTCGTTGCCGATCTCGATCTGCGATGGGTGGATCGCCCACTTGCCGTCGCAGCCGATCATGTTGGCGCGCTCGGCGGACTGCCGGAACCCGTCGGCATCCTCGATGTCGGCGTACGGGCCGTCGAGACACGGCAGGCCGGCCGACTTCGCCGCCGAGTTACACTCGGAGAGCGCGTGGTGCCAGTAGTGGCCGGGGTACTCTGGGAACTGGCCGATGTCGAGCCCGGGCGTGCCCATCGCCGCGGAGTAGTCTCCCGGCCCAAAGATGATCGAGGAGAGCCGGTCGGAGGCGTGCGCGATATCGTGGACGTTGTGGATCCCCTCGCCGTCCTCGATCTGGGGCTCGAGGCCGATGGCGCCGACCTCCAGCCCGTTGTTCACCTCGACCTGCCGGAGCAGGTTCTCGACGGTGTGAATGTCGCTTGCGGACTTCACCTTGGGGATGATGATGTCGTCGATGGACTCGCCCGCGGCGCCGACGACGGTGATCACGTCGTCGTACCACCACTCCGTGTCGATCCCGTTCATCCGGAAGCTGAGGACCTTGTCGCTCCAGTCCTCCTCGCGGGCCGCCTCGATGAGGGGCTCGCGGGCGTCCGGCTTGGCGTTGGGGGCCACGGAGTCCTCGAGGTCGAGGAACACCTCGTCGGCGTCGCTGTCGGCGGCTGAGTGCATCATCTTCTCGTCGCTCGCCGGGGTCGCGAGCTGCGTCCGGCGAAGGGTAACGTCCGTCATCTGTGTCGAATCTATCACGCTCGTCCATGAAAATAAAGCTACCTTACGCGGGGTATTTTCGCCGGGTCGAAAACGAGTTAACGGCTACCGAGCCGCGGTCGCTACGGCTTGACCAGCACCTTGATCGCCTCGCGCTCGTCCATCAGCCGGTACCCCTCGGCGACGCCGTCGAGGTCGACCGTCTCGGTGAAGATCGGCGCGGGGTCGAGCGTTCCCTGTAGCACGTCGGCCATCAGCTCCTCGGCGTATGCGCGGACCGGGGCGACTCCGCCCGCGAGCGTGACGTTCTGTCCGAACATCCCGAACACGTCGAGCCCCTCCTCCTCGACGCCGTAGGGGACGCCGACGTACCCGATCGTGCCGCCGGGACGGACGGCGTCGATCGCGGTGTTCATCGCGCTCGCGGCGCCGACGCACTCCATCACGTGGTTCGGCCCGCCGTAGGTGAGCTCTCGGATCCGCTCGACCGCGGCCTCACCGCGCTCGGAGACGGTCTCGGTAGCGCCGAACTCCTCGGCGAGTTCGAGCCGGTCCTCGTGGTGGCCGACGGCGACGATGCGCTCCGCGCCGAGCCGACGCGCCGCGAGGACGCCGCAGAGCCCGACCGCGCCGTCGCCGATGACGGCCACGGTCGACCCCGCCTCGACGCCCGCGCTGACCGCAGCGTGGTGGCCGGTGCCCATCACGTCGGTGAGCGGGAGCAGCGAGCGGAGCGTGTCCTCGTCGTCGGCGTAGCGGTCGGGCACGCGCACGAGCGTCCCGTCGGCGTGGGTCGACCGGACGTACTCGCCCTGCCCGCCGCCGTTGTCGCCGCCCCAGGAGTCGCCGTTCTCGCAGGAGGTGTGGAGCCCCTTCCGGCAGAACTCGCACTCGCCGCAGGAGATCGCGAACGGCGCGAGCACCCGGTCGCCGGGCTCGACCGAGGTGACGGCCTCTCCGACCGCCTCGACGATCCCCATCGGCTCGTGGCCGACCGGGGAGCCGGGGTCGCGCTCGCTGTCGCCGCGGTAGAACCAGAGGTCGGAGCCGCAGACCGCGGTGTGGGTCACGCGGACGATCGCGTCCGTCGGCGCCTCGATCTCGGGCCGGGGTCGCTCTTCCACGCCGATGTCGCCGGGACCGTTGAAGACGGCTGCTCGCATACAGTTCGCTTCCGGCGCGGGCGGCAAAAATGAGAGGGTGACGGAAGTCGCTCGGGCGCGGACCGACCGACCGATCAGCCAGCGGTGCCGTTCGTCGGCGGCTGGCCGGGCCCCGGCTGCGTCGGGCCCGTGGATCCGCCGTCGCCGGGCGGCGTCCGGTCGTTCGTCACGAGGAAGTCCGCGAGGTTACCGATCAGCGCGTCGTTGTCGGCGCGCCTGGCGTTGTCCGGCGACAGGAAGTCGCTGTCGCCGATCATGACGACCTCGTCGTTGCGGACTAACAGCGGCGCGTCCGTGGGCGCGCGCGTCGTCGAGAGCTCGCTGCCCTCGATCGGGCGCAGCACGTCGGCGCCGCCGGCCGGCGTCCCGACGGGCGTCGCCGACGGGAACACCGCGCGGTCGACGCCCTCGGTCAGCGACGCGTCGCCGGTCGCCTCGGCGTACACGCGCTGGTAGTTCAGGTCGTTCTCTTCCATGTTGTACACGTACCCACCCTCGGTCGTGACGTCGAGCGTCGCGTCGAGAGACGCCGCGCCCGGCTGCGAGTACGCCGCGTCGGGCTCGGTGGCGAGCACGACGTGACCGCCGGACTCGACGAACGACTCGATCGCGTCGAGCTCGTCCGGCTCGTAGTCGGTCCGGAACGTCACGAACGCGTCGGCCTCGGCGAGCCGCTCGCCGAGCTGAGTCGTCTCCTCGGCGCCGGGCCGCGCGGGCCGTCGCTGCTGGTCCGGATCGGGGACGTACACGCCCACCTCGTGGCCGTTCTCGATGAGCGCGTTCGCGAGCGGCCGGATGTCCCGGTCGGCGACGCCGCCGCCGCCGAGCCCGATGAGGCTGAAGGGGAGCACCGGACGGGCGGTGGCCGGTTCGACGCCAGGGTCGACGAGGACGGTCTGGGAGCCGGCCGAGGCGTCCATCTCGACCGTCGCCTGCCCGGGCGTGTCGTTCGCGATCAGGTCTGGGTTCTGGTAGTGGTCGTTCTGGATCGCCGGTGCGGGCGCGGCGCCGTCGGCGGTCACGTAGCCGGCGACCGCGGCGCCGCCGGTGACCGCCGCGAGGGTCACGACGAACGCGGCCGCGAGGGGGGCGACGCGGGTCACGCGCCAACACCTCCGCTGAGCCGCGCCGTCTCGTTCCCCGGCGTCCCGCGCTCGGTCGAGGCCGCGCCGCCGGTCCGCACGTCGGTCTCGGAGAACCGCTCGATCGTGTCGACGTGCGGGACGGCGGGCGTGTACACGTACGTCGAGGGCATCGGCTTCACGTCGGCGTACCCGGGGTCGTTCGCGTGGATCGCGACGATCCCGGTGTCGGTCCGGACGAGGAAGGGGATGCCGAACTCCTGTCCGGTCTCGCGGGTGTCGACCGTGTACTCGCCGAGTTCCTCCTCGGTCGCAGCCGCGTGAATCGCCTCGTTGAGCGAGCCGATCTCATCGGCGAAGCCGTTCTGAACGGCCTCGGTACCGAGGTAGGTGTCGGCCTTCGCGACCTCCTCGCGGGGCATCTCGAACTCGTCGCTACGCTCGGCCATCATCGCGTTGATGAACGTGTCCGCGAGCGTCTGTTGTTCGGCCCACGCCTGCGTCGGGTTACTTCCGGCCTTGTCGGGGCCGCTCGGCCCGAGCGCGGTCGACGACGCTCGGGGCGCGGGAGCGTTCAGGCCGATGCTGCCGACCGTCGAGGTCGGGAGCACGTAGATCTCGTCCGCGGGCGCCATCGCGTAGTAGCCGCCCGAGGCGCTGATCGACTGGACGCTCGCGATGACGGTCATGTCATCGCTCGTCCGCTGGACCGCCTTGTACATCCGCTCGGAGGCGACGGGCGCGCCGCCGGGCGTGTCCAGCTTGAGGACGACCGCGCCGACGGACTCGTTGGCGCGGATGTCCGCTAGTTCGCTCTCAACGTCGTCGGCGAGGGCCGTGTTGACGGGCCCCTCTATCTCGACGACGGCGACGGTATCACTCGGTTCGTTTGTCGCCGCGTACACGCTCGGAGCGAGCACGGCGCCGACCAGAGCCGCGGCCAGCACGACGACAGCCACCTGCTGTCGCGACGTGAGGGCCGTGGAGGGCTTGTCTGCTGACATCGCCGTCTTATACGATCGGCAACTGTATGATAAAAACAACGACTCCGGGACGACGACGCCGCGAGCGACGGGGGCGAGACGGGTGGGCGAACCCGTCGCGAGGCCGGGAAGCGATCGCGCCCGTCGCCTACGGCTCCAAGACGACTCGGAACCGCGCCTCGTTGTCGGCCATCCGGTCGTACGCCGCGGCGACATCGTCGAGGGCGAACGTCTCGATCTCCGGCGCGATGTCGCGCAGGGCGCTGAACTCCAGCGTGTCCTGCGAGTCGCGGGCGTGCCCCGAGCCCCACCCCTCGACGATGTCGCCGCGGCGTACGACCGGATGGCCGACAAC
>NZ_SGTV01000023.1:0-52457 GCF_005435035.1 Halorubrum sp. SD690R
AGTTGATCACCGCCATTAGCCGCTGTGTCGGCTTTTTATCTTCGACCTCCGCGAGAGCGTCGCGGAGGTCGTCAAGAGTGGCGGCGTCAAGCGTGGACATACTTGCTAATCACACTCTAACCTAAAGCATATTTAGCTGACAGTATGAGTCGTGAGCTGTTGGATCTGGTCACCGAGCAGGCCGATGACGAGATCGTGTTTCCACCGGAACGCTGGGCGGCGACCTTCCGGTCGCACGCCCAGCTCATCCTCCATGAACTCGGTGAGTATCTCGGTTACTCGCCACCGCCGTTGCTGGAGCAGCTGATCGAGGACGCCCAGAAGATTCACCAGCAACGACCGATCTTACAGGAGACGCTCGCTACCGCTACACAACCGAGGTGTGAGTCTTAGCTAAAGACGAATGGTACTGATCACTAAGAAGCGAGCTGCTGACTTCCTATGGGCCGTATAACAGCGCGTTGTAAGGTTACAAGCTCCGTGATAATTTTATTTCTCCGGAATTATCATCAATTATGGAAATAGATATTCAGCGTCACGTTCGGGATGAGAATGATCCGAAACTACCCTCAGAGGCTATGGAAAAAGAGTTTGAACTCTGGGAGGAGGAGTATACCGTAGAAAATCTTAGTGACTTGACCGTATCACAGATCAAGTCAAGAAAATCCCGATTTGAGAACCGGGCACATCGCTTAGTAGCAGAGCATAACCCCGGAAAGGCAATTCAAAATGATCCAGCATTAGCAGCTTCTATGGGAAAACCTGCGTACACAAAGGAAGAGTGGGAGCAATCTCGGGAGATGATTGGGAGAAAGAAAGAGGAGATCTCGCTCCGGTTTGACCAAGCAATAGGACAGGTCAAAAAAGAGAGAGAAGATTCAAAAATGAAGCAATTAGTCGGACTGCTGGATTCTGTGACTCCAAACTCAGTAAGTATCAGTCTATCCTGAATGTAGTTCTCGCTATTTATTCAGTCATTTCACCAAGTCCTGTGTATTCAGTCCTGAAAAACCAGAAAGAAATCACAAATATCAGTTTCAATATAAATCCTTTGAGCTGGCATAATGTTTCAAACAGTCTTCTCCAAGTGAACCATCTTGAATATTGTAGTTAGGTCTGATTTTTCTCTTAAATTTCCATGGGTATTAGAATTGGAAAGTTGCGCAGGCACTTGGGAGAGCGCCTAATGCGCCGGCCGGGATTTGAACCCGGGCCATGAGCTTGGAAGGCTCAGGTCCTACCACTAGACCACCGGCGCTCGCGTCGGTCGATGACGCATCTACACGTAGGCGGAACGACTTTCATAAGCGTTCCGTGTTCTGACGGGGCTCGAACGCGATTCCCGGCGCCGATCCGGGTATGTATACTTAAAGAGCCACGATACTGCGGACGTGTCCCAGCGCTCTAGAACGCTTTTCAGCCGCTTAGAACCCTGTACGGTACATATGTGTGTACAAACCCAACGTACATCTGTGAGGTGACACCGATGTCATACCAATCGAGCAATCCGCTGGTCGGCGAGGTCGAGTTCGCCCTAGAGGGACCGTGGGCGACCTACTGGATCGCGTTCCTGCGCGTCGTGACCGGGTGGTGGTTCTTCCACGCCGGGGTCACCAAGATCATCGAGAACGGGTTCGCGTTCACCTACGGGCCGTCGTACATGAAGGGCATGACCGGCACCGCGCTGGGCGGCATCCCCGTCTGGATGGGGAACAACCTCGCGTGGCTCATCGAACCCGGCGTGCCGCTGTTCGAGACGCTCATCGGTCTCGCGCTGATCGCGGGGGCGTTCACCCGCTTGGCCGCGTTCGGCGGGGTCATCTTCATGGTCCTGTTCTGGATCGGGAACGCCGGCTTCGGTCACGGCGTCGTCAACAGCGACCTGATGGGCCTGTTCCTGTTCATGACCGTGATCGTGCTCGCGGCCGGTCGGTACTACGGGCTCGACGCGCTCCTCGAACAGACGGCGCTCGTCAAGCAGAACCCCAAGCTGCGGTACCTGCTCGGTTAAGAGGTGATTCACTATGACAGACACCATTGACAAGGCGGCACGGGCGTTGAGCGCGGGACTGATGCTGTTCGGCATCGTGGTCCTCGGACTAGTCGAGACGTTCACCGGCAAACCGTTCGCCCCGGCCCCGATAACGAACGAGGCGGGCGAGGTGACCGCGATGCCGCTGATCAGCCCGGAGATCCGGACCGGCTTCGTGCTGGCCGGCCTCGTGGTGCTCGGGCTGTACGCGGCCTACCGGTTCGTGGCGCCGCTCCCCGAGGACCGGGGCGTCAGCCACGAGACGATGGCTGACTGAGAAGCGAGGCACCCGGCCGCGACGTCACCGGCAGTGCTCGTCGCCGCGGGCGACGACGACCACTTTCCTTCGTTCTAACGTTCGCTGAGAGCCGTCTCCGGCTACGCCGAGTCGTCGACGTGCGGCTCGCCTGGCTCTCCAGTTCCGTGAGCGGTGCCGCCGTCGGTGCTGGCGGGGGCGGCGTCGGACGGCTCCTCGTCCGCGCCGAACGTGAACGCCGTCTCGCCCGTCTCGCCCGATCTGCCGGCGGCGGGTTCGCCGACCGAATCGCCGTTCGCGCCCCCGACAACGTCGTCCCCGGCCTCGGCGTCGACCTCGAAGCCCTCTGTCATCTCCCGCAGGTCGCTGGCGCGCTCGTGGAGGTCGTGCGCCTGTTCGGACACCTCGCCGAGCGTGGCGGCCTGCTCCTCGGCGGCAGAGGCGACGGTGGTCGCCTCGGCGGTGGTCTGTTCGCTCACGCCCGCAAGGTCGTCGACCGCGCCGGTCACCTCGTTGACCGACTGCGCCTGCGCGTCCATCGCGCCGGAGATCTCCTGAACGCCGTCGTCGGCCTCGCTCACGCGGTCGGCGACCTCGGCGAGCGCGTCCTCCGCGTCCTCCACGACGTCGACCCCGTCGTCGACGCCCTCGCGGATCGCGGCCATCTCGTCGACGCTCTCGTCGGTACGCTCGCGGAGGCTCTCGATCAGCGACTCCACCTCCGCGGCGGACGCCTGGGTCTCCTCGGCGAGCGACTTGACCTCCTCGGCCACGACCGCGAAGCCGGAGCCGGCCTCGCCCGCGCGGGCGGCCTCGATCGAGGCGTTGAGCGCGAGCAGGTTCGTCTGGTCGGCGATCTCCGAGATCGTCTCGACGATCGCGTCGACCTCCGCCATCTCGGCCTCGAGCCGCTCGACCGTCTCCGCGGCGGACTCCGAGCGGGACTCGATCGCGTGGAGCTCGTCGACGGCGTCGGCGGCCGCCTCGCGCCCCTCCTCGGTGAGCGCGTCGGCCTGCCGGGAGGTGGTCGCGACCTCGTCCGCGGAGGCGGCGACCTCCTCGACGGTCGCCGACATGTCCTCCATCTCGCCGGCGACCTCGGCCAGCTGACGGCTCTGCCGCTCCGCCCCGGCCGATATCTCGTCGACCGCGTCGCTCGTCTCCCGGCCGGCGGCCGCGGCCTCGTCGGTGCCGTCGGTGACCGCGTCGCTCCGGTCGGCCACTTCGACCGCGAACGCGTCGACCTCCGCGATCGCGGCCTCCAGCTCGTCCATCGCGTCGTTGAACTCCGCGGCGATCGCGCGGAGCGCCTCGGGGTCGTCCGGCTCTGCGTCGAGCCGAGCCGTGAGGTCGCCGTCGGCGCAGGAGGCCAATGTCTCGCCGAAGTCGCCCGCCCGCGACTCCAGGCGGTCGGCGAACGCCTCGCTCTCCGCCTTCGCCGCCTCGGCGCGCTCGCGCTGCGTCTCCGCCGACTCGATCTGCTCGCGCAGGGAGTCGCGCATGGTCGCGAACGCCCCGGCGAGGTCGCCGAACTCGTCGCGCCGCGCCGTGTCGAAGTCGACGTCGAGGTCGCCGTCGGCCAGCGCTGACGCCCGGGCCCGGAGCTGGTTCAGCTCGACGACGGTCCCCCGGCCGAGCGTCACGCCGATGAGCCCGAGCCCGACGACCGCGACGCCGACGATGAGGAGCAGGTTCCGCCCGATCATCCCCGAGAGCGCGTACGCCTCTGAGAGGGGGACGTGGACCGCGACGTACCAGGCCTCGGTGGGGACCGGGGCGTAGGCGACGAAGTACCGCTCGCCGTCGGCGAGTTCGAGCGTCGCCGACGGGACGGACCCGATCGGGTTCTGTCGGTCGAAGAGCTGCGACCGGACCGGTTCGTCGTACCGCTCGCCCGCGACGCCGTCGCGATCGCTCGCGCCGATCTCGCCGTCGGTCTCGACGATCGACGTGAACGCGCCGTCCGTCGGTTGCCGGAAGTCGCCGACGAGCGACCCGAGCGAGACCTCCATGACCACGTATTTTCGTTTCGGCGTCCCGGCCACGTAGGCGACCCGGCGCTCGCCGTCGACCTCGTACGTCGCCGTCGTGGTGACGGTGTCGCCGAGCAGGAGCCCGTCGTCGAACCACTGCTGGCTCGTGAGCGTCTCCGCTCGGTCACCGTTCCCGCCCGCCTCGTTGGTCGACGCGAGTACCGCGCCGTCCTCGGGGTCGATGTAGTGGAACGCAAGCACGCCGTCGCTCGCCCGAGACAGATGCGAGGAGAGATACGCCGCGACGGCGGCCGAGTCCTCGCTGTAGATGTCGTTGTCAGCGGCCTCCGCGACGGTCCCGCGCCGGTCGGCGGTCCAGCTGCCGGCTTCGGTGGCGCTCAGCTCCGCGACGGCCGTGTAGTCGCTCTGGGCGCTCGATTCGAGCTGCTCGGTCGTCTCCGCGTACGTGACAGCCCCGACGGCGCCGATCGCGAGGACGACGACGACGAGGGCGACGAGGAACTTCGCGAGGTAACTCCGGGCCACCGCGTCGGGCGCGACCCGACGCAGGATCCGTTCGAGGAAGGTGTCGGCCATTACCAGCAGGCGGTCGGCAGGGACCCTTTAATCCACCCCCGTCGATATTGTCTGTGATAATCAGGGGCGTTCCGGCTCGACTTCCGCGTAACAGTTCCCGCTGGATAGCTCCGTTCGACGCGTTTCGAGAGCGCTCTCGCCGAGATCCGTCTCGAACTCCGCGGGCGAGTAGATGTGATAGTACCGAGGCACCGTCTCGCCGCCCGGCAGCGTCCAGTCGACGGTCGTGTCGAACCCCTCGTCGCGGTCGAACCGCTCGTGGGCCGTGCTCCACGCGCTGACGAGCGCGACGCCGCCGGGCGCGAGGACGCGCGCCAGCTCGTTCAGGCTCTCGACGCGGGCGCTCCGCGGCGAGAGGTGGTGGAGCGTGGCGACGTAGACGGCGAGGTCGACCGCGCCGTCGCGGACCGGGAGCGCCGTCGCGTCGCCGTGGACGAACGCGGTCGCGTCGGCGAACCCCCGGTCGCGGGCGCGGGCCGTCGCCTCGGCGAGCAGCCCGCGGCTGAGGTCGAGGCCGACCGCG
The DNA here is from genome assembly GCF_005435035.1 of Halorubrum sp. SD690R. Taxonomy (NCBI): domain Archaea; kingdom Methanobacteriati; phylum Methanobacteriota; class Halobacteria; order Halobacteriales; family Haloferacaceae; genus Halorubrum; species Halorubrum sp. SD690R. The sequence continues at coordinate 5,382 of NZ_SGTV01000023.1, forward strand.
GTCTCGGTGCGCGCCGCGAGCGCCTCCGTGTGGCGGCCGTTGCCGCAGCCGACGTCGAGCGCGAGCCCCCCCGACCGACCCTCTAAGAACGACTCCACCTCGGGCCACGCGTACTGCCGCGTCTTCGAGAAGTGGGTCGCGATGCGGTCGTACGTCGACTGCGGATCGCCGGTCGGCTGCGGGTCCATACCGGCTTCTCGGCCGCGACGGGGATATGTCGACCGGACGCCTCACACCGCCCCGATCGCGGCGAACGCGACGAGCGTGAGCGCGAGCAACACCACGACGTGTTTCACGCCGTCGCGGACCGACCCCTCTCCGAGCTGTCCGGCGACGAGCCCGGAGCAGACCGCCTGGATCGACGCGGCGTGGAAGAACAGCTGCTCGTAGACCGCCACGTCGATGTCGCCGATCCCGTCCGTGATCCCGCCGGGTCCGCCGGAGACCCCGCTCCCGGTGTCGGGGAGTCCGCCGCCCGTCCCCGGGACGCCCGCCGCCTCGATGGCCGGGATGAACGACACCGACAGCGCCGCGATGATCCCGAGGAAGACGAGGAAGGAGATGTAGATGACGATGAGATACGTTAACATCACTTGTCGGCGTTCGCGCCGGAGCGCCCACGTCGCGCGCGATTCGTCGGCCGCGATCCGGAGGACGGGACCCACGTCCCCGCTCGCCTGAATCGCGTTGGTGACGAGCGCGACCGCCCGGGAGGTCATCGGCGACCGGACCCGTCGCTCCAGCCGGCGTAGCGCCGTGGAGACGTCCGCCCCCCAGTCGATGTCTCGGCGCGTCCGGCGGAGGTCCTCCGTCAGGGCTTCCAGGTTCGAGTCGGCGACGCGGCGGACGCTGCCGACCACGTCGGTGCCCGCCTCGTTGACGCTGGCGAGCCGGTCGAGGAAGTCCGGCACCGCGGACTCGACGCGGCGGACGCGGCGCTTGCCGAACTCGTAGGCGACCGCGTACGCCGCGAGGACGAGGGCGGTCGCGACGACGAGCGGGCCGTCGACCTGGTCGATCATCTCCATGGGCGTCCCGAGCGTGACCGGGAACGCGAAGACGAGCAGCCCGACGACCGCGGCCGGGACGACGGCGAGGAGCACCGTTCGCGGCGAGGCGAGCACCGTCTCGACCGGCGACGCGACCAGCCGCCGCACGCTCCGGAGGCGGTCGTACACGCGGAGCCGCTCCCGGCTCGCCGCCCAGCGGTCCGCTCCGGTACCGCCCGCGCCGGCGCCGTCCGCCCCGGAACCGCCCGCGCCGCTCTCGGCGGCCGCTCCCCCGTCGAACCGCGGCGAGTCGCCCCGGTCGCCGGGCTCGTCCGTGGCGTGGCGCACGCCCGTGACCGAGGGGGTGTCCGGGTCCGCGAGCGACGACTCCGCGACGGTCTCGGTGCCGCCGACGCCCTGCGTCACGCTGTCGACGTAGACGACGAAGCCGAAGGTGGCGAGCGGCACGCCGAGGTAGACGACGACGCGGAGGAGCGGGAGGGTGTCCTGTAAGACGAGCCCGATGACGACGAGGATGGTGATGAAAAACAGCGGGCCCGCGACCAGCGCCGTCACGTACGCCTCGGCGAACGTCGAGAGCAGTTCGAGGTACTGCTCCTGTTTCGCCTCCGCCTCCGCCTGATAGCGCTCGTACTGGTCGTTGAGGAACTCCGACACCGACTGCCCGGTGCCGAGGACGGACGCGAGGTTCTCCGAGAAGTCGGCCAGGTCGTCGCTCGGCGTCCGCCGGGAGATGCGCTGGAGCGCGGTGAGCGCGTCGGTTCCGAAGGCGTTCATGTCGCGGACCGCGACCGACAGCTCGGCGGCGGCCTCGCCGTACACCTCCTCGTTCTCCGCGAGCGTGTCCATCACCCGGGGAAACGCCATCCCGGAGCGCGAGAGCGCGTACATGAACGCGACCGTCCGCGGCAGCGTGGCGTCGATCTCCGCCGCCCGCGCGGCGGCGCGCTGGTCGAGCAACTGCCACCGAGCGAGGTAGGCGCCGAGCGCGAGGCCGGAGCCGACCGTCGCGGAGACGACCGCGAGCAGGACGAACAGCCGACCGAGCCCGAGGTCGGCGAGCCGCGCGACGACCGCGACGAACTCGACCGACGCCGGGAGCGCCGCGCGGATCGCGGCCTCGCCGACGTCGAGCGCGGCGAGCAGCGCGCCGGCCGCGTACACGCCGATGACGCTGCCGGCGACCCCGAGGACCGCGGCGTACAACAGGGTCCGCGAGGCGTACACGCGGTGCGTCGTGCCGGCGACGTGGGCCGCGCGCATTCGGTCGCGCTGAGCCTGCCGCCGCGCCTCGTTCTCGCCGACGTAGTCGCCGAACGCCGACAGGGCGACGCGGGTGACGAACAGGTCGGCCCGGTCGTCGACGAGCGGCAGCGCGAGCGCGAGACAGACCGCGACCGCGGCGACGAGGGGGAGGTACTCGATCATCGGTCCGTGGCGTCGGATCCCGCGTCTCCGGCGCGCGCGCCGTCGCCGTCGGAGGCGTCGGGGCCGCGGTCGGTGCCGCCGCCCGGCGAGGCGTCTTCGGCCGCGAACTCGTCGGGGTCGACGCCGTCGGCCGCGGCGGCGCGCTCGTCGAGCTTCTCCATCACGCGGTCGGCGTCGGCGTAGTACTCGTTGACGAGGGCGGTGAACGTGCGGTAGTCGTCGATGCCGAGCGCGGAGAGGAGTTCGAGGAATCGCTCGCGGCGCCGGACCTCGCGGAGCAGCTCCGACCGGGACCAGCCGCGCTCGTCGGCGATCTCCTCCAGCAGCGACGAGTCGTTGCGCCGGAACGTGTCGGAGTCCGGCCGCCACTCGAACGCCGAGGAGTAGTCGAGCTCCCCGGTGCGCTGGTCGATACCGCCGATCTCGCCGATCGTCTTCGCGCGGCGGACGCGCTCGTCGTCGGCGCGGGTGAGCGTCTGGACCGACAGCATGTCGAGCGACTGAACCATCGCGCGCGGCACGTTGATCGGCTCGTTCTCCAGCCGGTTGATCACGGTCTCGATCGAGTCGGCGTGCATCGTCGAGAACGTGGTGTGACCGGTGTTCATCGCCTGGAAGAGCGTGATCGCCTCCTCGCCGCGCACCTCGCCGACGACGATGTACTCGGGGCGGTGGCGCAGCGCCGACCGCAAGAGGTCGTACATATCGATGTCGGTCCCCTCGTACCGGCGCTCGCGGGTGACCGCCGAGAGCCAGTTGTCGTGGTACAGCGAGAGCTCGCGGGTGTCCTCGATGGTGAGCACCTTCGCCCGCGGCGGGACGAACATCGACACCGCGTTCATCGAGGTGGTCTTCCCGGACGCGGTGCCGCCCGCGAAGATGAGGCTCTTGTTGTGCTCGATACAGAGCCAGAAGTACGCCATCTGCTCGACGGAGAACGTGCCGTACTCCACGAGGTCGACGGGGGTGAACGGGTCCTCGGCGTACTGGCGGATCGTGAACGCCGAGCCGCGCGGGGTCACCTCCTCGCCGAGCGCCAGCTCCGCGCGTGAGCCGTCGGGGAGCGTCGTCTCGACGATGGGGTCGCCGACCGAGACGTGGCGGCCGGACTGCTGCGCGAGCCGGATCACGTAGCTGTCGAGCGCCTCCTGTCCGAAGGAGACGTTCGTCTCGATGTCGGTGTACTCGTCGTGGTAGACGAAGATCGGGAGGTCGTAGCCGTCACAGGAGACGTCCTCGATGTGGCGGTCGTTCAGCAGGGGGTCGACCTTCCCGAAGCCGCGGAAGTCGCGGTAGAGGTAGTACACCAGCGCGTGGAACGTGTCCATCTCGGCCTCGACGCCGTACCCCTCCAGCAGCGTCTCGAGTTCGGTCCTGAGCGTCTCCTCGTCGGTCTTGCCGCTCCCCTCGCGGTAGAGGAGCGGATCGCGGATGTCGTCGACGACGCGGTCGAGGAGCTCGCGCTCGAACGCGTCGAGCTCGGGCTCGACCGCGTAGTAGCGGTGTTCGCTCTCGGCGTCGTCGTAGGTGATCACGACGTACGCGTACGGCGCGTTCACCCAGTACCGGTCGACTTCGGTCTCGTCTTCCGGAACGACGAACGACGCGAGCGGGCCGTCCTCGCCCGGGCGAAACGGCCGGACGTCGAGCGTCGACCCCTGAAGCAGCTCCCACGTCCGGGAGAGCCGCCGCTGGAGGGCCTCGATCCGGTCGCCGAGGTCGCTCTCGCCGGCCTCGCTCGCCATGGATACGGTGCCCTAGAGGCGGGGGGAAGTTAAACTACCCCCGACGATTATCAGGACCGACATCGAGGTCCGCCGCCGCGGTCCCGACCGAGTGCCGATCCGGTCCCGGCGCGGACGCCCGAGCATCGTCGGTTCCGCGCCGCCGCTCCGCCCGTTACGTTGATACGGCCGGACCGCAAAGCATCCGATAGGAAATGCGGCGTGACTACTTCGAGTTGACCGTCGAGGGCGTCGGAAACGACGCCGGCTCCCAGTCGCCCCCGCTGGTGCGGATCGACTTCCACGGTCCGGAGGATCTCCTCCGCGAGCGACTCTCGGGGGGCGAAAGCGAGGACATCATCGTCGAGACGGACGACGACCTGCTCGCGGCCGACCAGATCGACGTCGCCTTCCGGCTCCGCGAGCCGCTGGACGAGGCGGACGAGCCGGAGGGCGTCGTCGGCGTCACCAACCGATACACGGGCGACTTCATCCTCGAACTCAACGAGACGGCGACGGACGTACTCCCGTTCATCCACGCCGCGCGCGACGCGACCGACGACGGCGACGCGCGGTACCGCGTCGAGATCGACGTCGACGGCGAGCGCCTCGTCGCCTACGACAAGGACACCTTCCTCGTGTACGACCAGGAGGGGAACCTGCTCCGCAGCGAGAGCCTGATTCCCTCCGGCGTCGAGCTGTAACCGGTTTTTCGGACTCAGAGGCTGACGCTGTCGGGAACGAACCGGACCGCGTCGCCCGGTCGGAGGTCGAACGCGCCGTCGCCCCGGCCGTCGTTCACGTCACACTCCGCGTAGCCGTGGCTCCCGACCGTGACGAGGCGCTCGCCGGGGTCGACGGCGCCGAACGTCTCCGCGACCGGCGTGAGGTCGCCGTTCACGCGGACCCAGTCCCGGCCGCGGACAAGCTCGCCGGGGACGTTGGTGATCACGTTGCCGAACCGGTCGATCGCGAGCACTTCGCCGTCAACGGCGACCACGTCGCCGGTGTCGGCCTCGTCGTCGGTACCGTCCTCGCTGTCGGTGCCGTCCTCGGCGTCGGTGTCCTTCTCGGCCTCGCCCGCGTCGCGTTCGACCGACGGCTCGGGAAAGTGGACGTCCACGGGGTCGTTCGCGGGCGCGAGGTCATCGATCCCCGCGAGCGCTTCGGCGACCGCGTCGACCGCGGGCTCCCCGTCCGACGCCGTCAGTTCGTCGTCGAGCGCCGTCCGGACGCGGGCCGCGGTCGGCGCGAACACGTCGCGGCCGTGGAACGTCTCGCTCGCGGGGTCGTCGACCGCGATGGACCAGACCTCGACATCCGACTCGTCGGCCGCCAGCGCGCGGGCCGGCGGCATCGCGAGCCCGTTGTCGGGCGCGACGATGACGTGCGCGCCGGCCCGGACGACGAGGGCGTCCCGGTCGGTGCCGACGCCGGGGTCGACGACGGCGCAGTGGACCGCCGGCGGGAACTCCGGGAGGACGAACCGGAGCCAGAACGCGGCGGCCCGGGGGTCCCCGCGCGGCAGATCGTGCGCAACATCGATCAGCTCGGCGTCAGTGTGCCGGCGAATCACTCCCTTCATCGCGGCGGGGTACGGCGACCCAAAGTCCGAGGTGAGCGTGATCATACCGGAACCCGCGTGCGGCGCGGGGTTAAATGGAACGGGCGTCGTCGTCGCCGGTCTCCGTATCTGTCCACGAGCAGGCGGCCGGAGCGTCGGAGTCGGCGCCGAGGCTTCGAAGCGATCGGCGGTCGGTCCGCGATCGGCGGTCCGAGGCGATCAGCCCTCTTTACACGGATCGCCGCGCTACAGGTCGGACGGCTCGCCGCCGTTCGAGTCCGTCTCCGCGATCCGGCGGATGCGCTCGACGCCGTCGACTTCGCGGATCACGTCGACGACGGGGTCGGGGACGAGGTCGGCCCACTCCCGGCCGCGGATCATGCGCTCGCGGAGTTCGGTCCCCTCCAGCACGTCGCGGCGGAACATCGGCGACTGGCGCACCTCGACGCCCGCCTCCTCGAACAGGCGGACCACGAGCGGGTTGTTCGAGTAGGCCACGTCGAAGCGCGGGGTCATGCTCTGGACGTGGCTCACCCACACGGAGTTCCGGTCGAGGTCCTCGATCGGGACGACGTAGGTGGTGGCGTCGAGCTCCTCGACCGCCTTCGTCACCATCATCACGCGCTCGCCGGCGGTGAATGGGTTCCGCGTGGTGTGAGAGTCGCCGGCGGAGCCGATCCCCAAGACGAGCTCGTCGACCTCCGCCGCGATCTCTTCCACCATGTGCCGGTGGCCGTGGTGGAACGGCTGATACCGGCCGATGTAGAACCCCCGCATGAGTCTACGTACCGTCGGCGTCATTTATAAACCCCGTGGGAACGCTCGCGGGGCGTGATCGGTCGATATACGGCTTGAAAGCGGTGTTTACTGCCCCCGGGGCTACCCCTCCGGGGGGAGAAAGTATATCAGTAACCGACCCGTCCTTTTCGATAGCGACACCCGATTCTATGAGCAACGAGAAGGACACGAACGACCCGACGGCCGACGACCCCGACGAACCGCCCCACGGCGGCGTCGACGACTCGAGTCCGGCGGGGAACGGCGAGGACGCCACGCCCGGCGACCCCGAGCCCGACGACGGCCCGGCGAACGAGTCCGGCGTCGACGAAGACCCGGCCGCGGACTCCGACGACGACCCCTGGGACGACGGGGTCATCGTGGACGACGACGGGTTCGACGAGGGTCGGAACGGCGACGCCGCCGATCCGGCCGACGACGGCGGGATCGACGAGCTCGGCAGCACCGTCGAGGTCGAGGGCGCCGAGATCGAAGAGGACCCCGACGAGGACGACCTCCTCGGCGGGCTCAAGATAGACACGACGGCCGAACTGGAGATCCCGGACCGGCTCGTCGACCAGGTCATCGGGCAGGAACACGCCCGGGACGTGATCATCAAGGCGGCGAAGCAGCGGCGCCACGTGATGATGATCGGCTCCCCCGGGACGGGGAAGTCGATGCTCGCGAAGGCGATGTCCGAGCTCCTCCCCAAAGAGGAGCTTCAGGACGTGCTGGTGTACCACAACCCCGAGGACGGCAACAAGCCGAAGGTCCGGACGGTGCCGGCCGGTAAGGGCGACCAGATCGTCGAGGCGCACCGCGAGGAGGCGCGCAAGCGCAACCAGATGCGGTCGCTCCTGATGTGGATCATCATCGCCGTCGTGCTGGGCTACGCGCTCATCATCGTCGGCCAGATCCTCGTCGGCATCATCGCGGCCGGCGTGGTGTACCTCGTCTTCCGCTACCTCAACCGCGGTTCGGATGCGATGATCCCGAACCTGCTGGTGAACAACGGCGACACGAAGACCGCGCCGTTCCGCGACGCGACCGGCGCGCACGCCGGCGCGCTGCTCGGCGACGTGCGACACGACCCGTTCCAGTCCGGCGGGATGGAGACGCCCAGCCACGACCGCGTCGAGGCGGGCGCCATCCACAAGGCGAACAAGGGTGTGCTGTTCATCGACGAGATCAACACGCTCGACATCCGCAGCCAGCAGCACCTCATGACGGCGATCCAGGAGGGCGAGTTCTCGATCACGGGCCAGTCTGAGCGCTCCTCGGGCGCGATGGTCCAGACCGAGCCCGTCCCGACCGACTTCGTCATGATCGCGGCCGGGAACCTCGACGCGATGGAGAACATGCACCCGGCGCTGCGCTCCCGGATCAAGGGGTACGGTTACGAGGTGTACATGGAGGACACCATCGAGGACACCCCGGAGATGCGCCGGAAGTACGTCCGGTTCATCGCCCAGGAGGTCGCGAAGGACGGCCGCCTGCCCGAGTTCTCGGCGGAGGCCGTCGAGGAGATCATCCTCGAGGCCAAGCGCCGTTCCGGCCGCAAGGGCCACCTCACGCTGAAGATGCGGAACCTCGGCGGGATGGTCCGCGTCGCGGGCGACATCGCCCGGGGCGAGGACGCCGAGATGACCACCCGCGAACACGTCCTTCAGGCGAAGGGGCGCTCGCGCTCCATCGAGCAGCAGCTCGCCGACGACTACATCGAGCGCCGCAAGGACTACGAGCTCCAGGTCTCCGACGGCTACGTCGCCGGCCGCGTCAACGGCCTCGCGGTGATGGGCGAAGACTCCGGGATCATGCTCCCGGTGATGGCCGAGGTGACGCCGACCCAGGGCGGCGGGCAGGTGATCGCCACCGGCCAGCTCAAGGAGATGGCCGAGGAGTCGGTCCAGAACGTCTCGGCGATCATCAAAAAGTTCTCCGACGAGAACATCTCGGAGAAGGACATCCACATCCAGTTCATCCAGACGGGCCAGCAGGGGGTCGACGGCGACTCCGCGTCCATCACGGTCGCGACCGCTGTCATCTCCGCGCTGGAGAACGTCGGCGTGGACCAGAGCCTCGCGATGACCGGCTCGCTGTCGGTCCGCGGCGACGTGCTCCCCGTCGGCGGGGTCACCCACAAGATCGAGGCGGCCGCGAAGGCCGGCTGCGACCGAGTGATCATCCCCGCAGCCAACGAGCAGGACGTGATGATCGAAGACGAGTACGAGGAGATGATCGAGGTCATCCCGGTCTCGCACATCAGCGAGGTCCTCGACATCGCCCTCGAGGGCGAGGCCGAGAAGGATTCGCTCGTCTCCCGGCTGAAGTCGATCACGGGATCCGCGCTGAAGGACGGCAACGTCTCCGGCCCGTCCAACCCGAGCCCGCAGTAGGCGGCTCCGCGCCCCGCGGTCCGATTTCTTCTGTCCTCGCTTTCGTTCCGGCGAGCCGCCGCACCGCGGTCTTCGCCCGCGGTTCGAGTGCCGCCCGCCGAGTCCGGTCTCGGTCGCTTATCGAGCGAGGTTGTCTCCGCCGCCAGTATTTTGTAAAATGTACACAATACTAATGCGCCAAACAAACGATTCACCGACGGGGACAAGACGTATTTCGCGGCGATCGATACGATTTCAACCCGACTATAGCCACAGAAGCGCGTTTCAGTCGATATCTCGGAGGGGACGCCGACCACTCCGAGTGAATCAGCGGGCGGAATTAATAAGTTAGTATAGTACATACTACGCAATACAGATGTCAGGGATCGCGATCGTCGGCGGGGGACCGACCGGACTGAACGCCGCCATCTACACCGCTCGGGCGGACAGGCGAACGCTCGTGTTCGACGACGGGGGCGGGACCACCCGTGACGTGGACACGATGGAGAACGTCTACGGGTTCCCGGACGGGGTCACGGGCCCGGAGCTCGTCGATCTGGGGCGAGAGCACGCGCGGAAGTACGGCGCCGAGATTGTCGAGGAGGAGGTTGTTCGGATCGAGCCGGACGGCGACCGGTACCGCGTCGAGACGACCGTCGACGAGTACGTCGTCGACGGGGTTATCATCGCGACGGGCGCGGACTACGAACGGCCGGCCATCGCGGGCGTCGAGGCGTACGAGGGCCACGGCGTCTCCTACTGCGTCGAATGCGACGCGTACTTTTACCGCGACAGCCCCGTCGCTGTCGTCGGCGACGACAACTACGCCGCGACCGAGGCGCTGATGCTGCTCGACTACACCGACGACGTCCGGATCCTCACCAACGGGTCGGCGTTCGAGGCGGACGACGGCTTGCGGGACCGGGTCGCCGACGCGGGGATCCCGGTGGTCACCGACGACCTCGATCGACTCGCCGGCGAGGAGGTCCTCGAAGCCGTCGTCACCCGAGAGGGCGACGAGATCCCGGTCGACGGGCTGTTCGTCGCGCTGGGCACCGCCGGCGGCACCGACCTCGCGGAGATGCTCGGCGTCCCCGTCGAGGGAGACGACATCGTCACCGACGAGGCGCAGTCGACGCCGGTGGACCGGGTGTACGCCGCGGGCGACGTTACCGGCGGCCACCAACAGATCGCGACCTCCGTCGGAGAGGGAGCCCGAGCGGCCATCAACCTGCTCGAGGAGCTCCGCGGAGCGGACTACATCGATTACAAGAAGCTGGACTCGCAGCCGGCCTGACCGGTCCGACCGCTGACGCGCGCGAAGCGCGAAAGCGGCGGTCGGGTCCGGGCCCGCGGGTCCAGAGCGGTTTATATAAGACTCCATAATGTGCCGTGCCGCACAACACGCCCGTCGTTTTAGGTAGGCCTAAATGGTGGTCGCGCTGGCCGACATCCCGTCGGGCGAGTGGGTGGAACTGGTCGACGTGCCGGACGGCGAGCGCCGCGCTCGGTTACTGCGACTCGGCCTGCTGGACGGCCGCGTCGAGTGTCGCCGCCGGATCCGCAACGGTCCGGTCGTCGTCAGGCGTCGCGGGACGGAGGTGGCGCTCGGGCGGTCGCTGGCCCGGGAGATAACCGTCGAGCGAGCGGCCCCCGACGACGCACCGCGATGACGGCGAGCGGGGACGCGGACCGCGGGCCCACATCCGGCGACGCCGAGGCGTCCGCGGCGCTGGTCGGCGCGCCCAACGCGGGCAAGAGCGTGCTGTTCGGACGGCTCACGGCCGAGTACGCCGACGTCTCGAACTACCCCGGCACCACGGTCGAGACGACCGCGGCGACCCTCGGGTCGACCCGCCTGATCGACACGCCCGGGGTCCACGGGATATCGTCGTTCTCCGAGGAGGAGCGGGCCACGAGGGCGGTCGTCTTGGAGGCGGACGCGGTCGTGAACGTTGTCGACGCCACGCGGCTCGACCGTGACCTGTTCGTGACGCTACAGCTGTTGGACATGGGCGTGCCGACCGTCGTCGCGCTGAATATGATGGACGAGGTCGAGGCCGACGGCGTCGAGATCGACGTCGGCGCGCTGGAGGCGACCCTCGGCGTCCCCGTCGTCCCGACCGTCGCCGTCACCGGCGCCGGCGTCGACGAGTTGCGCGATCGGCTCCCGGAAGCGACCGCCCCCGAGTCGACGCCCGTCGACGCGTACTACGACGCGCTCCCCGACGGGATCGAGGCCGGGCGGGCGGAGAAGACACTCCTCGTCGAGGGCGACGAACCGACGGCTCGCCGCGTCGGTGCCGGCGGCCTCGCGGCCGACGGGGGCGACGCGCCGCTCGCCGGCCTCGGAGAGCGGGAGGCGGTGTATCGCGAGCGCCGGACGCGCGTCCGGTCGGTCGTCGAGGCGGTCGAACGGGGTCCCGCTCCCGGACGGAGTCGCGGGGGACGGCTCGGAGACCTGTTGCTGCGGCCGGTGACGGGGATCCCGATCGCGCTCGCGCTCCTCCTCGCGGTGTTCTACGTCATGGGGGTGCTCGTCGCGCAGCGCGTCGTCGGCTACGCGGAGACCGTGGTCTTCGGGCGATACTACACGCCGGCGGTCGAGGCGGCCGTCGCGGATCTGCTCCCGGCGCGGGGGTGGGCCGCGCCCGTCGAGTTCCTGCTCGTCAACGATAACCTAGGGCTGCTGACGGTCACCGTTCGGTACACCCTCGGGGTCCTGCTCCCGCTCGTGGTCGCGTTCTACCTCGTGATCGGGACGCTCGAAGACGCCGGCGTCCTGCCGCGACTCGCCGTGGTGACGGACAGAGGGCTCGACAGGATCGGGCTCAACGGCCGCGCGGTCGTCCCGCTGATCGTCGGCGTGGGATGCGTGACGATGGCGGTCGTCTCCACCCGAATGGTCGGGTCGCGCCGGGAGCGGCTCATCACGACGGCGCTGCTGGGCCTCGCGATCCCCTGCTCGGCGCAGATCGGCGTCGTCGCGGGGTTGCTCGCGGAACTCGGGGTCGTCTGGTGGGGCGGCTACGTGGCGGTGTTACTCGGGGTCCTCGGGGCCGCCGGCGTCGTTCTCGACCGGACGCTCCCCGGCCGACAGGACGCGCTGATCGAGCAGCTCCCGCGGCTACGCCTCCCCCGCCCGACGAACGTCGCCCGGAAGACGGCGAACCGGACCGCCGCGTTCCTCGGGGAGGCGGCCCCGCTGTTCGGGGTCACCGCGGCGGCGGTGTCGACGCTCGAGTACCTCGGCGCGCTCGACGCGATAGTCGGCGCGCTCCGGCCGCTGACCGCGGCGCTGGGCTTACCCGCGTCGTTCGGCGAGGTGCTCGTGTTGGGACTGATCCGCCGCGACTTCGCCGCCGCGGGGATGACGGGCCTGACGCTGTCGGCGTCACAGACCTTCGTCGGACTGGTCGTTGTCACGCTGTTCGTCCCGTGTATCCTCACGATGGCGATGATCCTCAGGGAGCGCGACGCGCGGAGCGCGCTCCTCGTGTGGGCCGGCTCTTGGGTCACGGCGTTCGCCGTCGGCGGCGGCGTCGCGGCCGCCTTGGAGGTGATCGCGTGATCTGTCCCCGCTGCGAGTACGAGTTCGATCCGGCGAACGGGCTCTCGTGTCCGCGCTGCGGCGCGCCCGCGTCATGTTCGGGCGTCTCCTGCGCCGAGTGCGGCGCGTGTTCGTCGCCCTTCGAGCGACTCCGCCGACGGCTCGCGGAGCGACTCGCCGGCGAGCCCCGTCGCGACCGGGACTCCTCCGGGGACGACCCCGCGAGCGAGTCCTGACGAACGCCGGTGCGAGACGGCGCGGGTCGCGGTCGGGCGCTCTGAGAAGCCCCCGTCGCTCGCGCCGGACGCTCGGCCGGGCCGTCGCGGAGCGGGCGTCCGGGTCAGCCGACCGACTCCCAGTTCCGGTACAGCGCCACGCCGAACACGAGGACGATCCCGCCGACCCCGACCTGCCGGCCGACCGTCCCGAAGTCGCCGTCGAGGCCGGCGACGACCGCTCTGACGGTCATCACCAGCGTGACGAGCGCGACGAGCGCCAGCACGGCGTGCCGTGTTTCCATGCGTGAACGCAGTCGCCTCGCCACCCAAAACGATGGCTTGGCGCAGGACAACGTCGGGCCAGCGGGCGAGCCGCCGCGTCGCCGCCGAGAGGGCGGCGGCGGGCGCTCCGCGGCCGGTTGTCCTGTGCCAACTCCGGGATTATGGACGAGGAATGCGCAGTGTTACGCGAGGAGACCGCCGCGTCGCGCGCCGGAGTGAACCTTCCAACCCGGACCCACCACGACATGATCGATCCAGTACTCGCAAGCCGATTCCAGTTCGCCCTGACGACGATCGTCCACATCATCTTCCCGGTGATGAGCATGGGACTGGCCCCGTTCCTGATATACTTCACCTGGAAGGACGTGCGGGGCGGCGACCCGGTGTACGAACAGCTGCGTCGCTTCTGGACGAAGATATTCGCCGTCTCGTTCGTCGTCGGGACGGTCACCGGGATCGTCTTAGAGTTCGAGTTCGGGACCAACTTCGCGGCGTTCTCGACGACCGCCGGCGAGCTGTTCGGCGGCCCGCTCGCCGTCGAGGGGATGATGGCGTTCATGCTGGAGGCGACGTTCCTCGGCGTCTTCGTGTTCGGTCGCGAGCGCGTCTCCGACCGGTTGTACCTGGTGTCCAGCCTCGCCGTCGGCGTCGGGACGTGGCTGTCCGCCGTCTGGATCCTCATCGCGAACTCGTGGATGCAGATGCCGCGCGGCTACGAGCTCGTGACCGAGAACGGGCAGGAGGTGGTCCACCTCGTCGACCCGCTCGCGGCGTACCTGACCCCCCGGTTCGGCTACATGTACGTCCACATGCAAAACGCCGCCGTCGAGTCGGTGGCGCTGTTCATGGCGGGCGTCTCCGCGTACTTCGTCTACCGACACCACGTCTGGGGACACCAGACGGAGAACATCGCCTTCTGGCAGAAGACGCTCAAGATCGCGCTGGTCGCGCTGCTGATCACGGCCCCGCTACAGGTGCTTCAGGGCGACCTGTACGCGCGGCACGTCTACGAGACGCAGCCGCAGAAGTTCGCCGCCATGGAGGCGGTCTGGGACACCGAGGCGTACGTCCCAGAGTACATCTTCGCGATCCCGACGGACCTGAGCCAGTTCACGGACCCCCGCGCGAAGGAGCTGTTCGGTCTCGGCATCCCGGGCGGGGCGTCGTGGCTCGCCAGCGGGGGCGACGCGACCGCGGAGATCCGCGGACTGAACACGTTCGAGACGGAGGCGCCGCCGGTCGCCGTCGTGTTCTGGTCGTTCCGCGCGATGGTCGGGATGGGCTTCTGGTTCATCCTGCTCGCGTTCTGGGGCGGCTACCGGTGGTACACGGGCGAGCTGTTCGAGGACGGGCTGCTCCACAAGGCGCTGATGGCGTCCAGCCTGCTCGGCATCGTCGCGGTCGAACTCGGGTGGGTCGTCACCGAGGTCGGCCGTCAGCCCTGGGTGATCCAGGGCGTGTTGAAGACGAGCGAGGGGGTCTCTCCCGGTCTCACCGGGACGGAAGCGATGATCACGCTCGCCGGGTTCGTCGGCGTCTACGCCGGCATCCTCGCGCTGTACACGTACGTCGTCGCGCGGGTGATCCGTGATGGGCCCCCGAGCGTGCGCGAGCTGCGGTCCGCGGCCGAGCGCGACGCCGCGCCGGGGGAGGTGCCCGGCGATGACTAGCGCCGTCGACGCGCTCGCGGCGGGCCCGCTGCTCGGCCTGCCGCTCCCGGAGCTGTGGTTCGCGCTCGTGTTCGCGATCCTCGGAACGTTCCTGTTCCTCGACGGCTTCGACTTCGGCGCCGGCGCGATCTTCGCGACGCTTCGCGAAGACGAGGCGCGCGAGGCGGTGCTGTCGGCGATCGGGCCGTTCTGGGACGGGAACGAGGTGTGGCTCGTCGTCTTCGGCGGCGCGCTGTTCGCCGCCTTCCCGTCGGTGTACGCGGGGCTGTTCAGCAGACACTATCTGTTGATGTTCGGCATCCTCGGCGCCCTCATCCTCCGGGGACTGGCGCCGGAGATGTACGAACAGCGCCACGACGCGCGGTGGCAGCGGTGGTGGGGGCGGTCGTTCGTCGCCGGCAGCGTCCTCGCGCCGTTCCTCCTCGGCGCGTTCGCGGGGAACTGGCTCGCCGGGAGCCCCCGGTCGCTCACGCTCGTCGGCGTCGTCACCGGGGTCGCCGTCACGGCGCTGACCGTCGTTTCCGGCGCCGCGTTCCTCCGCCTGAAGGCCCGAGACGCGCTCCCCGAGACGGTGACTGAGATCGGCGTCGGGGCCGTCGCGGCGTACCTCTTCGCGGTCGTCGCGACCCTCGGCGCCCTGGCGACTCGGCTCCCCGCCGGCGTCGACGCGCTGCTATCGCCCCCGGTGCTCGCGCTGGTCACCGCCTCCGTCGGGCTCGGCGTCGGCTACGGCGTCGCGCTTCGACGCGGGGCGGACCTCGCCGCGCTCGCGGCGGCCGCGGGACTGACGTACGGGCTGACCGCGGTCGTCGCGGTCCTCATGTACCCGCGCATCGACCCGGCGACCGGGGCGACGGTCGGGGAGGCCGTCGTCTCGACGCTGCCGCTGAACCTCATGTCGATCGGCGCGGCCCTGCTGTTACCGCTGGTCGCCGTGTACTTCGCCGTCCTGTACTCGGCGTTCAGCGGCCCGATCACGGCCGAGGAGGCGTACTGAGATGAGCGACGGCTCGGAGGCGCACGCGCCGACCCGGCGGTCGTCGGTCGGAACGCTGCTGCTCTCGCGCGTGTTCATCACGTGGGCGGAGCTCCTCGTCGTCGGGTTCGGCGGGGCGGTCGCGGGCGGCGCCGCGTCCGGCCCGCCGCAGCTCGTCGTCTACTTCGCGACGGTCCTCGCCGCGGTCGCCGTGTTCATGTTCAACGTCGACCGGCTCGTCGCCGCCCGCATGCGAGAGGCGACGTGACCGGAGCGCGCCGCGCCGAGCGTCAGTCCGACCGACGGCTCGACCGCCTGAACGGACCAACGCCGTGGCGCTTGGCGACGATGCCGAACAGCAGCGCGGCGCTCGGGAGGAAGAGCAGCGCGCCCAGCGCGGTGACGGTGTCGTCGTGGGTCAGTCCGAGGGCGAATCCCCCGATCCCGGCGGCGAGCGCGAGGAGGGCCGGGATGAGGAGACGGCTCCGGAGCGCGGTCGGCGTCTCGCGACCCGAGGGCGAAAGCTCCATACGAGACAACGTAAGTGCGTCGGGCCCATATCACACGCGTTGTCGAGGGACAACTTCCCGCCGGGACGCGGCCCGACGCCGGCGAGGTCACCGTCACCGCCGCGAACCGAGACCGCACGACCGGACCAGTCACCGCCAGATGTACGACTTCAGCTTCGAGATAACGTACGAGCCCGGCGCCGACGAGTACGTCGACCTGTTCATCGACCGCGGCTCCCTCCAGTCGGAGGCGACCTACTCGTGTCTGGACCCCACAGAGCTGTGGAAGCTCGAGTCGGTGACCGGCGACGCAGCCGACCTCGACGCCGTGGACGAGCTGCTCTTAGACGAGTCGGTCGACCGCGAGTCGATCAGCGGCCGGGCGTGTCGCTCGGCCCGCGCGACGAGCCTGTTGACCGAAGAGCAGCGGCGGCGGGTGGCGTACACGTACGTCTCTGACGTGGACTACTGCGAGTCCGTCCCGCTCATCACGGCGAAGTACGTCGACGGGGGCGTCCTCTTCGAGCAGACGCTGTCCGGCGACACGGTCCGCTGGCGCGTGCTGGTCCAGGACGACTCGAAGATCGGAATGTTGTACGACACGCTGTCCGCGAAGCTCGGCGACGGGCTGTCGTTCTCCTTCGAACACCTGACCGAGGTCGACCACTGGGAGAGCGAGCTGCTCTCCCGGCCCGACGTGCCGGCCGAACAGCGCGAGACCCTGTTGCTCGCCGTCGAACGCGGGTACTTCGAGACGCCGCGAGACGTGACGCTCGACGAGCTCGCGGCGGAGCTCGACGAGCCGCGCTCGACGGTGTCGTACCGGCTTCGACGCGCGACCGCGGAGCTGGCGAAACGGTTCGCCGACCAACAGTCATGACCGCAGAAACCCCACCCGACGACGATCAGCGGAAGCCCACAAGCGCGTCGCTAGCGGGGCGGTACCCGACGGATGTGCTCGTCAGCCCCGACTGGGTCGACGCCCGCCTCGACCGGTTCGACGCCGCCGATCCCGACCTGCGCCTGCTCGAGGTCGACGTCAACGCCTCGTTCTACGAGGAGGGGCACGCGCCCGGCGCCGTCGGCGTCGACTGGCGCACCGAACTCCGGTCGACGGAGGTACACGACATCCTCTCTCCGGAAGAGATGACCGCCTTCCTCGAATCGAGCGGGATCACCGAGGAGACGACCGTCGTCATCTACGGCGACAACCGGAACTGGTTCGCGGCCCACCTGTACTGGCAGCTCGCCTACTACGGCCACCCGGACGTCCGGATCATGGACGGCGGCCGAGAGTACTGGACGGAACACGACTACCCGACCACGACGGACCCGGTCGACCCGCCAGCCGTAGCGTACGGCGACGCGCCCGACGCGCCGGCCAGACCGGCGGTGCGGGCCGCGCGCACGGACGTGCGGGCGGCGCTCGACACGGACACGAAGTTCGTCGACGTGCGCCTGCCCGAGGAGTTCCGGGGGGAGATCACGAAGCCCCCCGGCAGCAACGAGGGCGCGATGCGGGGCGGCCACATCCCCGGGGCGACGAACGTGTTCTGGGCGGAGAACGTCCGGCCCAACGGCCTGTTCAAGTCGCCCGAGGAGCTGGCGGCCGTGTACGAGTCTCGGGGGATCACCCCCGAGGACGACATCATCGTCTACTGCCGGATCGGGGAGCGGTCGTCGGTGACGTGGTTCGTCCTCGAGGAGCTGCTCGGCTACGAACACGTGCGGCACTACGACGGCTCCTGGACCGAGTGGGGGAACATGATCGGCGTCCCGATCGAAGTGGGCGAGCCCGACGGCGGCTAGCTACTCCCGACGACGGCCCGCTGTTGTCTCGGCGGCGGCTGGGTACTGCCTTCGAATCGGGGCTAGCCGCCGCTCTCGGCCGTCGAGACCGGTCGTTGTCCTGCGCCAAACGGTTACATTAGCCGCTGTGCGCGCAAACGTCGGTAATGAGCGGTTCTCACGCCGAGCGGAGGGCGAAGCGCACAGGAGGCCGGGGCGGAGACCGGCGAAGCGAACCCGCATCGCCGGTCGGTGGCGATGAGTGACGCCGGGTCGAAGCGGGGCGAGTCCGGCTCCGTCCGGCGGCTCCTCGACGCGCTGAGCGAGGAAACGAACCGGACGATCCTGTCGGAGCTCGACGAACCAACCTCGGTCGCCGAGCTCGTCGAGGAGTGCGACATCCCGATGTCGACGGTGTACCGGCGCTTGGACACGCTCGAGGACATGGACCTGGTGACGGAACACGTCGCGGTCGACGCCGAGAGGGGTCGGTATCGGCTGTACGAGCGCAACGTGCGCCGCGTCACGATTACCGTCGACGAGGACGGGCGGCTCGGGACCCGAGTCGAGCGCCCGGCCGGGAACCCCGACGAGACGGTGACGTGGCGGCCGGACGGCGAGTGACGGTCGGGCTGGTAGTGCCGGGCGGGCAGAGAGACGATCGGGCGGGGAGGGACGGCCGAACGGCGAGTGCCGGTCGAGCGAAGAGTGATAGTCGCTCGGGACGCCGTCACCCCCGCCCTCTTTTATTCCGCGAGCGTGTACGGCGGACGATGAGCGGGAAACCGACGGTCGGCGAGTACATGACCCGGGAGGTGGAGACGGTCAGCCCGGACGAGACGGTGGCAACCGTCGCGCGCCGCATGGCCGACAGCGACGGGCACAACGGGTTCCCCGTCACGCAGGGCCGCACCGTCGAGGGGTTCGTCGCGGCGGGGGACCTGCTGCTCGCCGAGGACGACGCACCCGTGTTCACGGTGATGACGGAGGACCTGATCGTCGCGCACCCCGATATGAAGGTGACCGACGCCGCCCGCGTGATCTTGCGCTCGGGGATCCAGCGGCTCCCGGTCGTCGACGACGCGGACAACCTCGTCGGGATCATCTCGAACACGGACGTGGTCCGCTCGCAGATCGAGCGCGCGACGCCCGGCAAGGTCGGGAAGCTGATGCGCACCCTCTCGCAGATCCACGGCGTCGACCTCGACGAGGAGCGCCGCGAGGTGGCGATCGCGGACCTGACGCCGACGCAGGCCCGCGTGTACGCCGACGAGCTTGAGGGCCGGCAGTACGAGCTCGAACACGGGCTCGCGGAGCCGCTCGTCGTCATCGACAACGACGGGACGCTCTACCTCGCCGACGGGCATCACCGGGCCATGGCCGCCCGTGAAGCGGGCATCGAGTCGATGGACGCGTACGTGATCGTGCCGCGAACGCCGGTCGACCTGGGGATGGCGAAGACCGCCGAGAAGGAGGGCCTCCGCGTCGTTGACGACATCGAGATCGTCGACTACGCGCGCCACCCCCTCGTGGAGACGACGAAGCGGCTTCAGTGAGGTGCCGACCCGGATGTCTTCGGGTTCCCCGCTCCGGGGGCGTTCGCGGTCCCGTCCGGCGATAGATTGATATAGCTGCTGTCGGGACGAGTGGCACATGACAACGGGGAACACATTGGTCGAGCTCGACGAGGTGACGAAGCGGTTCGGCGACCTCACCGCGGTCGGCGGCATCGACTTCTCCGTTCGAAAGGGCGAGTTCTTCACGCTCGTCGGCCCGTCGGGCTGCGGGAAGACGACGACGCTCCGGATGATCTGCGGCTTCGAGCACCCGACCGAGGGCGAGGTCCGGATCGACGGTCGGTCGATGGGATCGGTTCCCCCGGAGGCGCGCGACACGAACCTCGTGTTCCAACAGCTCTCGCTTTTCCCGCACATGAGCGTGGGAGAGAACGTGGGCTACGGGCTCGCAAAGGCGGGCGTCGACGCCAGCGAGCGGTCGGAGCGCGTCTCTGAGTACCTCGAGCTCGTCGACCTCGACGGGTTCGAGGACCGCAACCCGACGGAGCTCTCGGGCGGCCAACAGCAGCGCGTCGCGCTCGCCCGGGCGCTGGTCAACGAGCCAGCGGTGCTGCTGCTCGACGAACCGCTCTCCAGCCTCGACCGGAAGCTCCGGAAGCAGATGCAGGTCGAACTCCGCCGGATCCACAAGCAGACGCAGGGCGGCTTCTTCTACGTGACCCACGACCAGGAGGTCGCGATGACGCTCAGCGACCGGATCGCCGTGATGAACGACGGCCACATCGAGCAGATCGGTCCACCGGAGGAGATCTACCGCGAGCCCGCCTCGGAGTTCGTCGCGGACTTCATCGGCGACACGAACCTCATCGACGCGCGGACCGCGGAGCGGGACGGAACGACCGTCGCGGAGATCGGCGGCGAGGGCGGGTTCGGCGTGCCGGCCCCGAACCGGACCGGTGAGGTCACCGTCTCGATCCGCCCGGAGGACTTCACCATCGCGAACGGGGACGGCGCCCTACACGGCACCGTCGTCGAGCGGTACTTCCAGGGCGACCAGACGAACTACCTCGTCGACCCCCACGGGGACGTGGGCGAGCTTCAGGTGGTGATTCAGGGCCGCGAGTCGGCGGTCGACACCGGCGCCGACGTCGGGCTCGACGTGGTCGACGGCGCGCCAACGGTGTTTTGATCTGGCTACTCACACCGTCGATTCCCCGCTTCAGTGTGAACGCAGGTCGACGAGGCGGGGGAGAAACCGGGTCCGCTCGCCCGGGGCCTCACCCCTCCTCTTCGGTGACCGTGCCGGCGACGTAACCGGTCACGTTGCCGACGTTCATCGCGACCGCCAGCGCGATCGCGATCCCGAAGACGATGAGCGCGGAGACGGCGTTGAGCTCCGGCGCGTCGAGCTGTCGGATCCGGCTGAACATCCAGATCGTCAGCACGTCCGTGTTGGGCCCGGTGAGGAACAGCGCGCGGATGTAGTCCTCGAACGACCGGATCCACGCGAACAGGAACCCCGCTCCGACGGCCGGGGCGATCACCGGGAGCGTCACGTCCCGGAACACGGTCAGCGGGTCCGCGCCGAGGTCTCGGGCCGCCTCCTCTAGCGACTCGTCGAAGGTGTACAGCCGGGCGGAGACGATGAGGAGCACGAACGGGAGGCCGTACAGCGAGTGGGCCAGCACCACCGTGGCGAACCCCGGTAGGATACCGAGGAGGTTCTGGAAGTAGATCCGGAGCGCCACGCCGAGGATGATGCCGGGGATCACCATCGGGATGATCCCGAAGGTCCGGTACACCTCTCGGAGGCGGAACCGGTAGCGGGTCAGCGCGAAGCTGGCCAGCACGCCGAGCACCGTCGCGACCGATGCCGCCACCGTCGCGATGGTGAAACTGCCCGCGAGCGAGGCGCGCATTGAGTCGCTACGGAGCGCCAGCCGAAAGTTGTCGAGCGTCAGGCCCTCGAACGGGAAGATCGTCACGGCGTTCTCCGCGAACGCGAGGAAGATGATGATCGCGAGCGGCACCCACAAAAAGAGGAGCAACAGGCCGGAGACGACGTACAGCGAGGTGCCGAGGAGCCGTTCGACCGTCTGGTGCCCGACAAGCCGCTCGGTCGCCCCCGCCGTCTCTGTCGACTCGGACGTCTCGGTCGCCATCTCAGGCACCCCCCAGTTCCTCGATGCTCACGTACCGGAACGCGAGGATCATCGCGCCCACGATCGAGACGAGCACGAACATCGACGCCGCGCTTGCGTACCCGATCGAGTAGGTCCCGGCGACCCGGCTCTCGATGAGCATGCCGATCATCTGGACCTTGCCCTGCCCGAGGAACGTCGGCGTAATGAACGCGCCGACGCTCGGGACGAAGACGAAGAGGCTCCCGCCGATGATCCCCGGAAGCGTGAGCGGGATCACGTGGTCGCGGAGCACCTCGACCCGCGACGCGCCAAGGTCGCGGGCGGCCTCGATGATCGAGAAGTCGAGGCCGTCGAGGCTCGCGTACAGCGTCAGAAGCATGTACGGGAAGTACGCGTGGGTGAGCCCGACGATGATCGCCGGGACACCGTAGTTGAATATCCCGAGCGGGGCGTCGATCAGCCCCCAGCTCATGAGCGTGCTGTTGATCACGCCGCCCGGACCGAACATCAGGACCCACGAGTACGCCCGGACGAGGTACATCGTGAAGAACGGCAGGAGGACGAAGAAGATGACGACTTTGAACAGCCGCCCGCCGCTCCGTGCCAGCAGGTACGCCAGCGGGAACGCGAGCGTGAGACACAAAAGCGTCGTCACGGTGGCGATGACGTACGAGAGCCACAGCGCCGTGACGAACGGGGTGTTCCAGATCGCGCCGCCGCCGTCGAACAGGGAGCGGTAGTTGTTCAGCGTCGGCTCGTAGACGATCTGGTACGTCAACGAGCTGACCTCGAAGAAGCTCACGGCGACCATGAACGCCAGCGGCGCGACGAGCAGGGTGAGTATCCACGCTACGCTGGGACCGACCGTGACGCCGAGCCGACTGCGTGGTCCGCTCAGCAGCCTCACCGCCCTCGCCCGCGCGCTCTCGTCCGGCTCGTCTGCGGCCATCTATGCCGCCTTGACCTCTTCCCACGCGGAGACGTACGCCTCCTCGACGTCCGAGTCGATGTCCTTGAGCGAGTACATCCCCTCGAGGCGCGAGGGGTCGATCCGCCCGTACAGCTCGTTCTGCTCCTCGGTCAGCTCGTCGGCCACGTTGGGGTTCGTGCTGGGCGAGAAGCCGGCCTCCGCGAGCGCCGCGCCGTTCTGGGGCGTGATGAACTCGTTGATGACCTCCCAGGCGGTCTCCTGGTTGTCGGAGGCGGCGGAGACGACCGCGGTCTCGTACCACGCCAGCGCGCCCTCTCTCGGGGCGACGAACTCGACCCAGTCGTCGCCCTCGCTGCGCATCTGGACGGTCTCGTTCCGTCCGCTGTGCCCGACGAGGAAGTTGCCCTGGCGGAACTCCTGGATGAACGTCGGGTCGGGGGCGATGTACCCCTGGAGCCGCGGCTTCTGCTCGATGAGCAGTTCCTGGATCTCCGTGAGCTGCTCTTCGGTAAACGTCATCCGCGCCCCGGACATGGCGTCGTCCATGCCGAGGTACAGCGCCGCGGCCGGGATCGACTTCGCCGCCTCGTCGTACATGATGATCTCGCCGTCGAGGTCGGCGTCGACGTAATCCGGCTCGAACAAGATGTCGTAGCTCGGCTCGTGGTCCGGCACGCTCCGGGAGTCGTAGGAGTAGCCGTACCAGCCGAAGCGGATCGGCACGCCATACGCGTTCCCGCTCTCCGTGAACTGGTCGTCGACGAACGACTGGAACCGGTCGTACATCGAGCCGAAGTTGTTCACCACGTCGTTGTTCACCGGCGCGACGAGGTCGGCGTCCATGAACCGCGGGACGAGGTTGTTGTTCGGAACGGCGATGTCGAACTGCTCGTCCTGGCCCGCGCTCCACTGCGAGAACATCTCCGTCGACGACGTCGAGGGCGTGATGTTCAGCTCCACCCCGTCGAGCGTGGACTCGATGTTCTCCTGCATCTCGGCGTACTCCTCCCACGTGATGATGTTGATCGTGGTCGTGCCGCCGCCGCCCATGCTCCCGCCGTCGCCGCCGTCGCCACCGTCACCGCCGTCGCCGCCGCTACATCCGGCGAGGGCCGCCACGCCGGCGGCGCCCGCGCCGGCGATGTAGGCCCGCCGACTCACGCGCCGGCCGGTCGAGGTCGATCCGTTGCTTGTGCTGTGAGACCTGTTGTCACGATCTGACGTCATGTTCCGATGACATATATCGGTAGTTAATAAGTGTTACGCCGTTAACCCCTCGCTAACCCGCGATTTTGCTGTTTCGAACCGGTCGATCGGAGGTCGAGCCGGGTCCGAACGGAGTCTTCTCTCGGACTCGCCGGGGGCGCGGGAGACTCGTCCGTAGGCTTTTGTAAGTTGATGTAGACGTTCCGCGCATGGGATCACGGATTCGACGCGCACTCTCACGGGCGACGCTCGCCGCGGTCGGCGCGGCCGTCGGCGCCGCGGTCGGCGGACTGATCAGTAGACAGGCGGCGTCCAGCGGCGGTGCGCTCGGCGCGCTCGCGGGCGCGACGCTCGCCGACTTCCGGTCAGACTCGGAGGGTGTCTTCGGCGCGCTCCGCCCCGACGAGGACGACGAGGCCGACGCGGCGGCGTGAGCGAGGCCCTGTGGCGCGGTCCGTAGGGCGAGCGGCCGCGGGTCGCATCGGGAACGTCTATACCGTCGGGGCGAGTAGCCGCCGGCAATGAGCGACACCGACGCCGGACCGGACGCGAGCGCGGCGTCCGACGGCGCGGAGGGCTGGTTCGAAGCGCTACCGTCGGGCGCGACCGAAGATACCGATACCGAGAGCGACGCCGCGGCGAGAGCCGCGGCGCGGGTGCGCGAGGGGACGGCCGCGTCGCCCGCCGACTGGCCCGTACGCGCCGTCGAGTCCGGGTTCGCGGCCGACGCCGACGAGTACTACGACCGGCTCAAGGCCGCGGCGACGCGCGCGACCCGCGAGGCGGTCCGCGAGCGGGAGCGCGCCGACGACGCGCAGCTGATCCACGCGGTCCGGGCCATGGACGACGTCGAGCGCACCGCGAACGAGCTCGCCGAGCGCGCCGTCGAGTGGGCGGGGAGCCTCTTCGACGAGGTCGAGCCGGGGATCGAGGGAGCGCGAGCGGTCGCGGCGCGCGAACCCGAGAGCGAAGTCGAGCGGCGGGCCGTCTCGCTCGCGGCGCGCGCCGCCGAACTCGACGACGAGCGGGCCGAGCTCGCGGAGACGATCGGTCGGACTGCGCCCGCCGTCGCCCCAAACCTCTCCGAGATGGCCGGCCCGGAGCTGGCCGCGCGGCTGATCGCGCTCGCCGGCGGGTTAGAGTCGCTCGCGAAGAAGCCGTCCGGCACGGTCCAGGTCCTCGGCGCCGAGGACGCGCTGTTCGCGCACCTCTCGGGGCGGGCGCCGTCCCCGAAGCACGGGATCATCTACACGCACGAGTACGTCCGCGGCACCCGACCGGCTGACCGCGGCTCGGCCGCGCGGGCACTCGCCGGGAAGCTGACGCTCGCGGCGCGCGCCGACCACTACGCCGGAGAGCGGCGGTCGCAGCTCCACGCCGACCTCCGCGAGCGGATGGCGACGATCCGAGCGCGGGCGGACACCGACGAGCCGGATGCCGCGGAGGCCGGCGATGAGTGAGCCGACCCTCCCTGACGGCGTCGAACGGCGTGAGATAGCCGGCGAGGAGCGGTTGGCGACCCGCGGCGAGCCGGTGTACGGCGAGCCGACCGCCGACGGCTGGCGCGCGTGGGACCCAGAACGGTCGAAGCTCGGGGGGATGCTCGAACTCGGGCTGGAGACCGGCCTGACTGGCGGCGAGACCGTCCTCTACCTCGGCGCCGCGAGCGGCACCACGGTGAGCCACGTCGCCGACTTCGCGGGCCCCACCTACGCGGTCGAGTTCGCGCCGCGCCCGGCGCGGGACCTGCTCGACGCCGCCGCGCCGCGCGACCGACTGTTCCCGCTGCTCAAGGACGCGCGGAAGCCGGAGACGTACGCGCACGTCGTCGAGCGCGACGTCGACGCCGTCGTTCAGGACGTGGCCACGCGCGGGCAGGCCGAGGTGGCCGCCCGCAACGCTCGGTTCCTCGCCGACGACGGGCGGCTGCTGCTCGCGATCAAGGCGCGCAGCGAGGACGTGACTGCGGCGCCGGAGGCGGTGTTCGAGGGGGCGCTCGACCGGCTCCGGGAGGCGTACGAGATCGTCGAGACGCGGCGGCTCGACCGGTTCCACGAGGACCACCTCGGCGTCGTGGCGACGCCGAAGTGATCAGTCATCCGGCTCGAAGACGTCCTCGATCCGGCAGTCGAAGTGATCCGCGAGCGCGAACGCCAGCTCCAGCGACGGGTCGTAGCGCTCGCGTTCGATCGCGTTGATCGTCTGGCGGGTGACCCCGACGGCGGCGGCGAGGTCGGCCTGGCTCTCGTCGGTCTCGGTGCGTTTGTCAGGGATGTCGTTTCTCATGCGCGCCGCTTGTAGTAGAGATGGGACGCGTCGAACACGACGAAGACCCCGAAGAGGATCCAGGTCGCGCCGTAGAACTCGCCCGGGAGCGTGACGAGGCCGCTCTCCTGTAATGCGAGTCCGCCGGGCGTCCCGAGGACGAAGACGTATGCGAAGCCGTTCATCGTTGTCTGGCTGGCCTTGCGGCTGATGGTGCCGTCGCGCTCGTCGTACAGTTCGACGGGGCTGAACCGCTGGACGAGCCCCATGCCGAGGCCGCCGGCCCAATACAGGGCCACGCCGAGGACGAAGCGGTCGACCGCGATACCGATCCACAGGGCGAGGATACCGGCGCCGAGCAGACCGTACGCGATGCGTTTGTAGCGTTTCCGTGAGGAGGGCCGGGTCGTCGCGGAGGTCGTGTGTTCGCTCATGGGTGGAGGTAAAGCGAGCGGGCGCCGATGTAAATCTCGCTTTACAGTAAAGGAGACTTTACGTTAGAAAATAAATCTGTCGCTGGCGATCAGTCCGCAGACATTCCGCGACAGCGACGTCAGGAGTGCTTTTTGAGGGGTCACCACGACGGCGGCGAGAAGCCGGCGTCTTCGAGGATCGGCTTCCACCGCTTTTGAACCGAGAGCCGCGAGACGTCCATCGCGTCGGCGACGGCGGACTGCGAGCGCTCCTCGCCGCGGATCAGACTGGCGGCGTAGAGGCTTGCGGCGGCCGCGACGCGCTTCCCCCGGTCGTCGTCGGGCGCTCGCGAGAGGAAGAGGTCGACCGCGGTCGAGCGCGTCTCCGCGTCCAAATCGAGCGAGTCGCACGCCTCCTCGACCAGTTCGATCCACGCTTCGTTGTCGACTCGGTCGCTCGCCCGGTACACGCCCCGGGGTAGTCGAGCGAGGAACATAAACGGCCGCGGTCACCGCACCGGTACCGGCGCCGCTCCGCGGAGCCGACGGCGATCGCGTGCCCCGGACCGGGGGCGGCCACTCCCGAGCGCGGCCGCCGCCCTGAAGTCGCCCGCACACGTAGCGCGCGTATGTCGACGCAGACGTGGGACGAGATGCGGGTCCGAGCGCTCCACGACGACCTCGTGGCGCTGTACGAGCCGGTCGACCGAGTCGCCGAACACGGCGCGGACCCCACCGCCGAGCCGGGCGAGGGCGTCCGACAGCTGGTGACGACGATCCTCTCGCAGAACGTCGCCGACGAGAACACGCGGCGCGCGTCGGAGGCGCTGTTCGACCGGTACGACGACTTCGCGGCGATCGAGGCCGCCGACCACGAGGAGCTGCGGGAAACGATCCGCGTCGCGGGCCTCCCGGACCAGAAGGCCGCGCGCATCCAGCGCGCGCTGACCGCGATCCGCGAGGAGACCGGCGGGGCGTACTCGCTGGCGTTCCTCGACGCGCTGCCGACCGAGGAGGCGAAGGCGTGGCTCACCGAGATCAAGGGCGTCGGGCCGAAGACCGCCAGCGTCGTGTTGAACTTCCACTTCGGGAAGCCGACGATGGCGGTCGACACCCACGTCGAGCGCGTCTC
This sequence comes from Halorubrum sp. SD690R, assembly GCF_005435035.1. NCBI lineage: Archaea > Methanobacteriati > Methanobacteriota > Halobacteria > Halobacteriales > Haloferacaceae > Halorubrum > Halorubrum sp. SD690R. Next base: position 32,861 of record NZ_SGTV01000023.1, read on the forward strand.
GAAGCGGTTCGGGCTCGTCCCGGAGTCGGCGTCGAACGAGCGCGCCCACGACGTGTTGGACGAACGCGTTCCCGACGAGCTGATCTACCCGCTCCACGTCCTCCTGATCCGGCACGGCCGGGCACACTGCTCGGCCCGCAACGCCGACTGCGACAACCCCGTCTGCGAGGCGTACTGCGACTGCGAGTTCTGCGAGTGAGGCCGCGGTCCGCCCCGCCGTCGCTTGGCCGCGTCGCGTCGGTAGCCGCGTCGACGCGATAGCTGGCCCCCGCGGCGTCCCGCGGACGCGGGACGCTGCCCGCGGTGCGCGAGACAAGCCATTAGCGGCTCCCGGACGAAGCGTGTGTATGACACGCACGACCGTCGTCGCGGGAGTCGGTCCGGGGCTGGGATCCTCCGTGGCCCGCCGGTTCGCCGCCGACGGCGACGATGTCGCGCTGTTCGCTAGGTCGAGCGACTACCTCTCGTCGACCGCCGACGAGATTCAGGCGGAGACGCCCGGCACTACCCTGCCGGTCGAGACGGACATCGCCGACCCGACGGCGGTCGCATCGGCATTCGAAACCGTTCGAGACGCCTTCTCGCCGGTCGACCGCTTGGTGTTCACCAGCGGGTCCCCGTCCGCCGGCGGCGGGATCGTAGACGTGGATCCGGCCGGGTTCCGCGACGTGATCGACACGCGTCTGCGCGGCGCGTTCCGGTGCCTTCGCGAGGCGGTCGACGACATGGTCGACGGAGGGGGTGGAACCGTCGTCGTGACCAGCTCCGGCCAGTCTCGGCGCCCGTCCGAGGACGTCGCCTACGCGGCGGCGCGCCACGGGACCCGCGGGCTCGTTCGCTCTCTCGCCGCCGACCCGGGGCTCGGAGAGGCCGACGTACAGGCGGTTCACCTGATCGTCGACGGCTGGATCGACAAGCCGTCGCTCCGCGATCGGTATCCGGACCACGACCGTTGGATGGACCCCGACCAGATCGCCGAGCGAATCCACGATATTGCGACGACGCCGGGGACGGTTCACGCGAACGAGATCGACCTGCGACACCCGCGGGACGAGCCGTCGTTCTGACCGGTCGCCGTCGTCCCGCGGCGGTCGCATCCCTCGAACCCGTAACGACAGGTATTTTTGACGTAGCCGGTCTACGAGTTACCGCGCGCGGGTTGCCGAGCCAGGCCAAAGGCGTAGCGCTTAGGACGCTATCCCGTAGGGGTCCGCCGGTTCGAATCCGGTCCCGCGCATTCGTCTCCGAGCACTTCGCGAGGAGACGTATCGCTCCGAAAATTCGAAGCAGGGAACGAAGAGAAGCGGAGTGACTGAGGTTCGAATCCGGTCCCGCGCATTCGTCTCCGAGCACTTCGCGAGGAGAGCAGTCCGACGTAGTTTTACTTGATACCGAGCGAAGCGGCGGCGCTCACCACACGCTTCCCCGATACAAGAACTGGAGGTGGTCGGCCGTCTCGGGCGGGACCCCCATCTCAACGAACATTTCTCGGAAGGCGGCGCGGACGGCGTCTTCCTCGAACGTCCGGGTTGCGCGCGTCTGGGCGTCGACCGCCACGCCGCCGTGGTAGTCGACGTGAACGCGGTAGGTGTAGCCGTCGACCTCGCGCGTCACGGTCGCGCGGGAGAGGACGAACTCGGCGCTGCCGAGCCGCTCGTCGCCAGCGTGATAGACGCGCTCGTGCCAGCCCGACCCGGGCGTGGAGGTCGCATTGACGGTCGTCGCGCGCGCCGTCAGGTCGTCGTAGGCGGTCCGGAAGGCGACCGGCTCGTCGACCTCGACGCTCGGCGTGCTCGCTCCGGGCTCGGTCGGGTCGCCCGTGCTGACCGCCGTTTCGATCTCCTCGACGTACGCCGCGGCGGTCGCCTCGTCCATCTCGAACAGCAGCGCGAGCCGGTCGACGAGCCACTCCTCGGGCGGCAGGTCGTCGACGGTGAGGTCGCCGTCGGCGTCGTCCGGGAACAGCGTCACGACGGTGATCCCCTCCTCGGCGTGGAACGTCGCCCACAGTCGGGTCGCCGACGCGTGGTCGTACGTGACTCTGAACGCCTCGTACCCGGGACCGAGGTCGGCGTCGAGCTCGTCGATCCCGGCCGGGTGGAAGCCGCTCGATCCGACGCGCTCGACCTCGTAGCCGGCCGCGTCGGCCCCGTCCAGCGCGTCCTCGTACGCGAGATCCGACACGGTCACGCCGTCCGAGGTGTACGACGCCACGTCGGCGCCGATCAGCACCCCGGCGAAGATCGCGTACGCGGCGGCGACCGCGACGAGGGTCCCGACGACGGCGACGGCGACCAGTCGCAATTTGTTCATACTACTGATACGTTTCGCGAGGAGATAGCTGTACCGTCGTTTCCGGTGAACTGCGATCGCCGTTTACGACGTTCAGCCGCGGTTCACAGCGGGCCGTCGTCCGCGAACCGAGCCGGGACCACCTGACGGAGGAGCCGGGACGGGGCCGCGGAGAGCCCGCTCACGAGGAGGAACCCGACGAAGATGACGCCGAAGCCGGCGAGCGACCGCACCGAGAGCGTCTCTCCGAGCAGCGCCCAGCCGCCGACCGCGGAGACGACGGGGACGAAGTAGAACAGGAGGTTCGCGCGCGTCGCGTCGGTCTCGTCGATCAGCGCGAAGTACGCGAGGTACGCGATCGCCCCGGAGAAGACGCCGACGTACAGCAGCGCCGCGATCGCGACGGGCGGCACCGACAGCCCGGAGACGGACTCCCCGGCGCCGATGCTTAGCGCGTGCGAGAGGGCGGCCGCCAGAGGGACTCCCCAGACGGTGCGGGCAGTGCTTGACAGCGTCGCGTCGGCCCGGCGGATCAGCACGGCGCCGAGCGCGCTCGTCACGGCGGCCGCGAAGAGCAGCGGGACGCCGAGGCCGCCGGCGAGCAGCGCCGAAGGGTCGGGATCGGCGACGAGGGCGACGCCGAACAGTCCGAGGCCCATCCCGACGAACCCGCGGACCGAGAGGCCGTCCTCGCCGAGCAGGACCGCGGCGAACACCGGCGTCAGGATCGGATTCAGGCTGAAGACGACGGCGGCCACGCCGCTCGTCACGTACTGTTGTCCGACGAACAGCAGGGCGTTCGTCAGCCCGATGACAAGCACGCCCGTCGCGACGATACCGGCGACGTCGCCGACGGTTCGGGGGCGCAGTTCCGCCCGCGAGAGTCGCGTCGCTGCGAACACCGCGAGGACGACTGCGCCGATGTCGAACCGGACGGCGACGAAGAACAGCGGCGGGAGGTGTGCCAACCCGGCCTTCGCCGCGACGAAGGTGCCACCGAAGAGGAGGGCCGAGACGGAGAGCAGGGCGCCGGTGCGTCTGGTGAACACGTTACTGCGACACCCGCGTTAAATTGTCGAACGAACGATCGGATTGGAACGAGCTTCTCGGCACAAACAGATGTAACAGTCGGAGACCTATAACGAAATCCGGAAAATATTCCACGACGGGAAACGCGCAACACGTCGTGCCGATCGCTCACGGCGTGAAACCTCAACGGTGAGCGAAGCCGGTTTATTCCGGTGGACGCTTGATCGCGCATGGAGGCCCCGCTCGAGGAGATCGAGTTCCTCGCCCGCTCGACGAACCGCGTCGAGGTGTTACAGCTGTTGGCGTCGGCGCCGCAGACGCGGGCGGACCTCGCGACCGCCACGGGGGCGTCGCAAGCGACCCTCGGTCGGATCCTCGAGGACTTCGCCGACCGGTCGTGGGTCAGCCGCGACGGTGAAGAGTACGTCGCCACCGCGACCGGGGAGTTGGTGGCCGAGGGCGTCGAAGAGCTCGTCGCCCTCCTCGAGACGGAGGCCAAACTGCGGGACGTGGTGGCGTACCTGCCGACGGCCGAACTCGGGTTCGACCTCCGCCGTCTCGCCGACGCGACCGTGACCGTTCCGACGCGGACGCGACCGAGCGCGCCGCTCCAGCGCGTCCTCGACGCGATGGCGGGGGCGACGACGCTGCGCGCGTTCTCACACACGCTCAACGAACAGAGCCTCGCGACGGCCCGGGACCGGGTGGCCGCGGGCGAGCAGACGTTCGAGGCGGTGCTCTCGGCCGGCGCCATCGAGGCGCTCGCGGCAGACGACGTCCTCTGGAGGCGGCTTCGAACGCTGGCGGAGAGCGACGACGCGGAGATCCGCGTCCGTCGCGAGGAGGTCCCCGTCGCGGTCACCGTCGCCGATGACACCGTGTACCTGCTCGTCCGCGACGACGGGGGCATCCTCCGGGCGTCCCTCCACACCGACGATCCGGCGGTGCGCGAGTGGGCGGACCAGGCTTTCTCGGGGTACTGGAAGGCGTCCGACCCCTTCGACCCGACGGCGTTCGAGGAGTGAGTCCACGGATCCGGACGGCCGCGGCCCCGTCGCGGTTTGGGAGACGGGTCACGCGTCGACACCGTCGGTCCGACCCGGCAAAACCCACTTGTCCGCGGTACGCGTACCAGCGGTAATGGCCCCTCACGACGCGGAGTTGGCGATCGAGACGTGGCGGTTCCGGGACCGAGCGCTGCCGCGCGTGCCGCCGTCGGGGTGGGGGACGACCGACCGCCTCCGCGAGGCGGTGTGTCGCGCCGTGGCGTGTTCGGTCGACGGCGTCGAGCGCGTCGAACCGTTCTCGGGACCGGCGACCGAGCGCGAGCGCTTCGACGCGACCGTGACCGCGGACTCGATAGACCACGACCTCGTGCGCCTCGTCACGCCGGCGTCGGAGAGCGACGGAGAACAGAAGGAGTTCAGCGAATCGACGGAGCAGTTCGACCTGGACGAGGCCCTCGACCGGCTCTGACGGCCTCGGTGCGGTCGCTACTCGTCGTCCGGCGACGACACCCGCACGACCTGCTTGCCGATGTTGTCGCCGGAGAACAGTCCGAGGAACGCGTCCGGGGCGTTCCCCAGCCCGTCCACGACGCTCTCGCGGTGTTCGAGGTCGCCGCTCGCGACCCAGTGGGCGAGTCGCTCGCTCGCCTCGCCGAACCGCGTCGCGAAGTCGCCGACGAGCAGTCCCTCGACCTTCGCTCGCACCGGGATCAGCTGCGGGAGCTTCCGTGGTCCGGTCGGGACCGACTCGTCGTTGTAATGGGCGATCTGCCCGCAGACCGCGACCCGCGCGTCGATGTTCAGTCTCGTGAACACCGCGTCGGTGATCGGTCCGCCGACGTTGTCGAAGTAGACGTCGACCCCGTCGGGCGCAGCCTCGTCGAGCGCGGCGCGGTAGTCGTCCGTCGTCTTATAGTTGATCGCGGCGTCGAAGCCCAAGTCCTCGGTGAGCCACGCGGTCTTCTCGTTGCTGCCGGCGAACCCGACCACGCGGCAGCCGTTGCGCTTCGCGATCTGTCCGACGACCGAGCCGACCGCGCCCGCCGCCCCGGAGACGACGACCGTGTCGCCGGGCTTCGGCTCGCCGACTTCGAGGAGGCCGAAGTAGGCGGTCCGCCCGGGCATGCCGAGGACGCCGAGGTACGCCTCGGGGTCGGCGATCGCCGGGTCGACCGGGGCGACGTCGTCGGCGTCGAGCGTCGCGTAGTCGGCCCAGCGCCCCTCGCCCGTCACGAGGTCGCCCGCCTCGTACGCGTCGCTCTCGCTCTCGACCACCTCGCCGACGACGCCGCCTCTGAGCGCGTCGCCCACGTCCCACGGCTCGGCATACGACTCGGCGTCGCGCATCCGGCCGCGCATGTACGGGTCGACCGAGAGGTACCGGATGCGGACGAGCAGTTCGCCCGGTGCGGGCGAGGGAACGTCTGTCTCGCGCAGTTCGAAGCTGTCCTGATCGGGCTCGCCGGTCGGCCGCTCGGCGAGAAGCCACTCGCGGTTGGTGTTCGTCACGGCTCCCATTGGGGTATCGGACCCAATAGGGTTTGGACCCCAGCAGCCGTCGTGGGGATCCGGAAGCCGTCGGAGGCGCGGCGATTGGCGGTCCGGTGATGTAGCGGTCCGGGGGTGTAGCGGTCCAGCGGTCCGGAGAGGGGCCGGCTACCCGTCGCCCAGCGGGATCCGCAGGCGGCCGTCGAGCAGTTCGCCGCCGAGCCCCTCGACCGCGGTCCCGAACGCCGCGGAGCGCTCGGCGACCGTCTCTCGGACCCACTCGGCGACCTCGTCGTCCGCCAGCGCCGCGGCCTCGTCGGCGATTTGGGTCGGGACGACGTCGAGGGCGACGAGGTCCCCGTCGCGGACGACGAGTTCGAAGAGCGCGCTCCGCTTGTTGTACACCCCCTCCCGGTCGCGGTAGCTGACGTAGTCGTCGACGAAGTCGCCGGCGTCGTAGACGATCGGAGACCCATCATGTACCTCGACGCCCTGGAGGACGTGCGCGCTGTGGCCGTGGACGACGTCGACGCCGAGTTCGACGAGCCAGCGCCCGAATCGCTCGTGGACCGCGCGCGGTTCGGTCTCCCAGTTCGCGCCCCAGTGGAGCGAGGCAACGACGAGGTCCGGGTCCGCCTCGGCGACGCGGTCGAGTGCGTCGCCGACGAGAGCGCGCGTCTCGCGCACGCCGGGGTCGAGCCGCGCGAACGCCGTACCCGGGTCGGCGTCGGTCGCCGCGAACGCCGCGGACTGGTCGGTGAGGCCGAACGCGGCCACGGTGAGGTCGCCCGCCTCGAACGTCGCTGGGGCGAGCGCCCCGGCGGCGTTTTCGCCGGCGCCCGCACGGGCGATTCCGGCGTCGGCGAGGTGCCGCCGAGTGTCGCGGAGGGCCGGCTCCCGGTAGTCGAGGACGTGGTTGTTGGCGAGCGAGACGAACGACGCCCCCGCCGCCTCCAGCGTGGGCACCGCGAACGACGGCGGCGACCGGAAGTAGTACGTCTTGTCCGGCCAGCGGTCGCCGCGGTCGGAGACGCAACACTCCAAGTTGCCGACGAGCGCGTCGAGGTCGCGGAGCCGCGGGAGCGTCGACCCCCAAACCGCCGTCGGATCGTCGGCATCCGCCCAGCGGTTGGCGACGCTCCGTCCGAGCATCAGGTCGCCGACGAGGCCGATTCGGGCGGCGGTTCCGTTTCCGGCGTCGCCGTCGGTGCCGCCCGCGTCGGCTCCGCCGCGGTCGTCAGCGTTCGCGGGCGAGGAGCCCCCCGCACAGCCGGCGACCGCGCTGACTCCGGCGACGCCGGAGGCGAGGACCGTCCGACGGGTGACCATCGTCCGGGGTCTCGGCGAGCGGCGACTTCAACGCTCCGGACGGGGCAGAAGGAGGGGAGAGAGGCGTCGTCGGGAGCGCGTCACGCGACGGCGACGCCGTTGCGCGTGAGGTAGTCGCTCGCGGCCTTGATTTCGACCGGGCTGCCGATGATCCGGTACCGTTCCGCCGTCTCGACGACGGTGACCGTGAACCGGTCTTCGAGGCACTCCCGGTGGCCGTCGAGCGCGTGGCGCGGGAGGACGATCTGCGTACTGTCGCGGAGGCTCGACGGATCTGGCATTCGGCGTGCCGAGTGATTATTCGTCGTCGATATAACCGTGTCGAAGTATCGGCGCGCCAACCACTCGTTCGGCGGCGACGCCCCCGTTCGCGGACCGCTGTCGGGGGATTCGATTCGCGGCGGCGACCCGACGACAGCCCGGCGATCCGAAGGAACACCTTTAACGAGCCGAGCGGCCGAGAGACGGGTAATGGGACTGGAGGAGGAAATCGAAGACCTCCGCGAGGAGATCGCCAACACGCCCTACAACAAGGCCACGGAGGCCCACATCGGGCGCCTGAAGGCGAAGCTCGCGGAAAAAAAGGAGAAGCTGGAGAACCAGTCCTCCGCCGGCGGCGGCCACGGCTACGCGGTCGAGAAGCACGGCGACGCCACGGTGGCCTTGGTCGGGTTCCCGAGCGTCGGCAAGTCGACCCTCATCAACGCCCTCACCAACGCCGACAGCGAGGTCGGCTCCTACGAGTTCACGACCCTCGACGTCAATCCGGGCATGCTGCAGTACCGCGGCGCGAACATCCAGATCCTCGACGTGCCGGGGCTGATCGAGGGCGCGGCGGGCGGCCGCGGCGGCGGGAAGGAGGTCCTCTCGGTCGTCCGGACCGCGGACCTGGTCGTGTTCATGCTCTCGGTCTTCGAGATCGAGCAGTACGACCGCCTGCGCGAGGAGCTGTACGCGACGAACATCCGCCTCGACACCGACCCGCCGAACATCAACATCCGGAAGACCCACAAGGACGGGCTCGGCGTGACGATGAGCGACGACGTGAGCCTCGACGAGGAGACGATCAAGCAGGTCCTCCGCGAGTACGGCTACGTCAACGCGAAGGTCACCATCCCCCACGACCTCACGATCGACGAGCTCGTCGACGCCGTGATGGACAACCGCGAGTACCTCCCCTCGATGGTCACCGTCAACAAGGCGGACCTCATCGAAAAGAGCTACCTGCCGACCGTGAAGGAGGAACTCCGCGACCGCGACCTCGACCCCGACGACGTGCTCTTCATCTCGGCCGAGAAGGAGCTCGGCCTCGACGGGCTCAAAGAGCGGCTCTGGGAGGAACTCGGGGTTATTCGGATTTATATGGACAAGCCGGGGCGCGGCGTGGACTACGAGGAGCCGCTCATCCTCTTCGAGGGCGACACCGTCGGCGACGCCTGTACGAAGCTGGGCGGCGAACTCGACGAGCGGTTCAAGTTCGCGCGCGTCTCGGGCGAGAGCGCCAAGCACGACGACCAGCAGGTCGGGAAGAGCCACGAGCTGGCGGACGAGGACGTGCTGCGGATAGTCGCGCGGAAGTAGATTTTCGACCTGACGGCGGCAGTAAAGCCGCTTGAAGTTCCATCCTTCGTGAGACACGGCCAGCGAGTCGACGGGGACTGCCGCCAAAGCCCCAGCCGCGTCGGCCGGCCGCCGCTTCGCTCCGGCCGCCCGACACCAGCGAGGGACCGTCGGTCCCTCTGGCAGCCGGCGCGTAGCGCCGGCGACCTCGCACGCGCTCCTCGCGCCCCATTGGCGCTCGGAGGCGCGCGCCACCGCACCATCGGACCGGCTCATATTCGATACGTCTCCGCGCCCGACCGAAAGGCGCTTTTCGCGGGGCCGCGACCGTCGGGTATGCTCACGGTCGCGCTCGCGGGCAAGCCGAACGCCGGCAAGTCCACCTTCTACACCGCCGCCACGATGGCCGACGTCGACGTCGCGAACTACCCGTTCACGACCATCGACGCCAACCGCGGGGTGACCCACGTCCGGACGCGCTGCCCGTGTCTCGACCGCGACGAGCGCTGCGGGAACGAGAACTGTCGCGACGGGAAGCGCTACGTCCCGATCGAACTGCTCGACGTGGCGGGACTGGTCCCCGGCGCGCACGAGGGGAAGGGCCTCGGCAACCAGTTCCTCGACGAACTGACGAACGCGGACGTCGTCCTGAACGTCGTCGACGCCTCGGGGGCCACGAACGCCGAAGGCGAACCGGTCGAGGTCGGGAGCCACGACCCCCTCGACGACGTGGACTTCGTCGAGGAGGAGATGGACCTGTGGCTCGCCGGCATCGTCGACCGCAACTGGGAGAGCGTCGAGCGGAAGTCGCGCTCGCCGGACTTCGACCTCGAAGCCGCGCTCTCGGACATGCTCACCGGCTTCGGCGCGACCGAGCGGGACGTGACCGCGGTGCTGCGCGGCTTGGAGTACCCCGACGATCCGAAGGCGTGGACCGACGACGACCGCGAGGCGCTCGCGCGGGCGGTCCGCCGGCGCACCAAGCCCATCGTCGTCGTCGCGAACAAGGTCGACGCGGCCCCCGACGACGCGGTCGAGCGGATCCGCGAGGGGACGGACAAGCCCGTGGTCCCGGCGACCGCCGACGGAGAACTGGCACTGCGCCGCGCCGCCGACGCCGGCGTCGTCGACTACGACCCGGGCGACGAGTCGTTCGAGATCGTCGGCGACGTCTCCGACGACCAGCGCGCCGGCCTCGACGCCCTCCGCGAGTCGATGACGGCCCACGACGGAACGGGCGTTCAGTCGGCGCTGAACGCGGCCGTCTACGACCTGCTCGACCGGATCACGGCCTACCCAGTCCAGGACGCCGGCAAGTGGACGGACGGCACGGGCAACGTCCTCCCGGACGCGTTCCTCCTGCCCGCGGGGTCGACCCCGCGGGACCTCGCGTACGCGGTCCACTCGGACATCGGCGAAGGGTACCTCCACGCGGTCGACGCGCGCGCTTCGCGCCGGATCGGCGAGGACCACGAGCTGACCGAAGGCGACGTGGTGAAGATCGTCTCGACCGCCGGACCCTAATCGGGACCGCGGCGGGCGTCGGTGGGCGCATCGCCCCCTCGCTTCACTCCACCGACCGCGCGTACGTCACCTGCTTGGGCTCGAAGCCCGCGTCCCGGTAGAAGCGCCGCGCGCCGTCGTTGCCCCACTCGCAGGAGACGGTGAGGTAGTCGCGGTCCGCCTCGCGGGCCAACTCCTCGACCCGCTCGACGACCGCGGTGCCGTACCCCTCGTTCCGGTGTTCCGCGTCGATTTCGAGGTTCACGATATCGAGGTACCGGCCCCGCTCTCGGGCGGGCCGGGTGCCCGTTTCGAGGGTGGTGAACCCGACCGTCTCGCCGTCGACGGCGACGAGGTAGTCGGTCACCGACGGGTCGTCGAGGTGCGCGCGGAAGCCGTCGTCCGCGACCGCCCCGGCGTCCTCGTGGCGTATCTCGTTCAGCGACGAGTACGCCTCCATCGCCGTCGCGAGGTCGTACCACCTGTCGGCGAGCGCGCCGAGGTCACCCTCGTCGGCTTCGACGAGTTCCATGTCGGCTCGGCGTGGCGAGGAGTCTTCAGCCTTGGCTCCGCGTGCGACGGCGTCGCGTGCCTCGGCCCCCGTCGCCCGCCGCCGTGCGACCGACAGGCACATCCGGATCGCCCGAGACGGACGGGTAGAGAGCGGCCATGCTCGGGCTCGAACACGACTTCCGGATCGTCGACACCCGCGCGACCCTCGACCCCGACGAGTCGTCGGTCGCCACCCACGGGCGGGACATCTCGCCGGAGCGACTGGAACGGGAAATGCTCCAGGCCGGGATCGTCCGCGCGGTCGCGAGCCCCGGCCAGCGCGCCGCCGGGCGGAGCTACCTCCGCGCGAACAACGCGGTCGCGCGCCTGTCGATCGACCGCCCGTTCGTCGCGTTCGCCCGGCTCAACGGCCCCCGCGACCCGGGGACCGGGCCCGTGTCGGTGGTCCGGAACCTCCGCGCCGAGCGCGGCGACCACCACGCCCGGCCGGACGACGTCGAGCAGTACTCCTACGACGACCGCTTCCACGGCTTCACGCTGGCCCCCCACGTCGACGGGCTGCCGAACGAGGACGTGCTGACGCGGCTGGAGGACGCCGACCTCCCGCTCTTCGTCCACGCCGGCCGGAAATTCCCGCCCGAGGCGGTCGAGACGGAGCTGCTGGACTACGACCTGCCGGTCGTGCTGGGGAGCTTCGGCGGCTACCCGCTGGACGCCGACCTGATGAACGAGACGCTGGACCTGCTCGACGAGTACGACCGGGTGTACGTCGACACGAGCGCCGTGCGCTACCGAGAGGTGCTCGAACGCGGCGTGTTGGAACACCCCGACCGCGTCCTCTTCGGCTCCGGCGCGCCCGACGTCCACCCGAACGTCGGCGTGATGGAGGTGCTCACGCTCGACGTCTCCGAGGACCTGATGCGTCGCGTGCTGGCGAAGAACCCCGCCCGGCTCGTCCCGGCGCTCGCCGAGGGCGCCGACGTCTGAGGCGGGAGTCCCGGGCTCCGCCTTCGCCGCCGAAGCGACGGCCACTTGTCGCGCCGCGGCCGACCGGCGAGCATGAGCGACGCAGACGCCCCGAGCGAGCCCGCCGCGGGCGACGCCCTCGACGACGGCGAGCGCGACGTCGACGACACCCGCGTCGAAGTCGTCCGCGCGACGGGCCACGAGCACGTCTCCGCCGAGCACGCGAGCACGTTCGAACTCACGACCGACGACTGGCTCACGCCCGCCGGCGACTGTATCGTCGGTGTCGAGGCCGACCGGACCCCCCGAGACTTTTCGGCCGAGTTCCGCGAGGCGTGTCGGGACGCGGACGCGACGATCGAGGCGACGCTCGTCGTCGACGCGGGCGACGACGAGACGTTCGAACAGACGATCACCGGCCGAGGCGACCCGGACCTCGCGCTGCTCGACGACCGCTCGATGGTCGGTCGGACGAGCGACTACACGGACGACGAGCGGACGATCCTCGTCGACGGCGACGGCGCCGCCGCCGACCTCGACCGCGACCTCGTCGCCGCGCTGGCCGACGGGGCCGACCTCACGCTGCGGCTCGAAGTCGAGCCCGCCGAGTGACGCGGCCGGCCACGCCGTCGTCCACGAATGGCTAAATCGGGAGCTCGGCGTCCGCCCCGACCACGCGGTCGGGCTCGGCGGGCGCGCGCCAGTCGGTCGTCCGCTCCAGTAGCTGTACCACCATCCGGCCCGTCACGCCCCAGACGGTGTAGCCGCCGACGTGGAAGTAGTGGACGCGGTGGTCGCCGTACTCCGGGTGGTCGACGCGGCGTTCCGACTCGTAGTTCGCGGGGTCGGTGAGCGCGTCGACCGGGAGGACCGCCACCTCCGCGACCTCCGACTCATCCGGGGCGTACTCGCGGTCGGGTGCGACGCCGACGAACGGCCGGACCGCGTACTGCGACGAGGTGCGCGTGTCGTCGAGCCGGCCGATCACGTCGACCTCCGACGACCGCATCCCGACCTCCTCGTCGGCCTCGCGCAGCGCGGTGTCCGTCAGCGTCCGGTCGATCGGCTCGCGGCCGCCCCCGGGGAAGCTCATCTGTCCGGGGTGCTCGCCGAGGTGCGCGGCGCGCTTGGTGAACAGCAGGTGGGCGTCGCCGTCGCGCGCGATCACCGGCGCCAACACGGCCGCCTCGCGCCGCCCGGCGAGCGACTGCGGCGCGTGGCGGCGCACCCCCGACAGGTCCATGGGCGACGTAGGCGACGCGAGGCGGTTAACGTTTCCCCGGATTCCATCTGTGCGGGACGTGATCGGGGTACACGTTCGGGGCGGACGCGGCGCTGCGGTCGGGTTCGGACCTTTTAAGCCCGCGACACCCGCTTTCGAGAGTAATGAGCGACGATGACCAAGAGCTCGGGATCACCGAGTCCAAGACGCACAACACGGGCGAGTGGTACGCCGAGGTCGTACGAAAGGCCGGCCTCGCCGACTACGGGCCGGAGGGGATGAGCGGCTTCATCGTCACCCGTCCGCGGGCGTACGCGGTCTGGGAGCGGCTCCAGGGGTTCCTCGACGCGAAGTTCAAGAACACCGGCGTCCAGAACGCCTACTTCCCGATGTTCATCCCCGAGTCGTACCTCGAACGGGAGAAGGACATCGTCGAGGGGTTCGATCCCGAGGTGGCGTGGGTCGACGAGGCGGGCAATAAGGAGCTCGAGGAGCGGCTCGCGGTCCGGCCCACCTCCGAATCGATCATCACGCCGTACATCAGCCAGTGGGTGCGGAGCCACCGCGACCTCCCGCTGCGCGTGAACCAGTGGTGCTCGGTCGTGCGCTGGGAGGCGACCGAGACGAAGCCCTTCTTCCGGACGAAGGAGTTCCTCTGGCAGGAGGGCCACACGGCGCACGCGACCCGCGAGGACGCGTGGGCGGAGACGATGACCCGGCTCGACCAGTACGAGTCCGTCTACGACGACCTGCTGGCGATGCCCGTCCTGAAGGGGCAGAAGCCGGACCACGACAAGTTCCCCGGCGCGGACACGACGACGACCGTCGAGGCGCTGATGCCCGACGGGAAGTCGGTCCAGGCGGGCACCTCCCACCACCTCGGGCAGTCGTTCGCCGAGGCGTTCGACATCACCTACTCGGACGAGGACGAGGAGGAGCGCGTCGCCCACACCACCTCGTGGGGGCTCTCGTGGCGCGCGCTGGGCGCGCTGATCATGACCCACTCTGACGAGCAGGGGCTCGTCTTGCCTCACACGGTCGCGCCCACGCAGGTCGTCGTCGTCCCCATCTGGCAGGAGGACACGAAAGAAGACGTCCTCGACTACGCCGAGGGCGTGACCGACGACCTCGACGACGCCGGGATCCGGGTCGAGCTCGACGACCGCGACGAGCGCAACCCCGGGTTCAAGTTCAACGAACACGAGCTTAACGGGATCCCGCTCCGGATCGAGATCGGTCCCCACGAGGTCGACGACGAGGAGCTCACGCTGGTCCACCGGCCCGACGGGGAGAGCGTCGAGGTCGACCGCGAGGCCGTCGCCGAGACCGTCCGCGAGCAGTTCGACGAGATATACGCCAAGCTGTACGCGACCGCCGAGGAGACCCTCGACGACGGCGTGCGCGAGGCCGACGACCGCGCCGAGATCCTCGGCACGCTCGGCCAGCACGGCGGCTACGTGAAGGCGCCGTGGTGCGGCGACGAGGCCTGCGAGGAGCCGATCAAGGAACCGATGGCCGCCGAGATCGTGATGGTCCCGTTCGACGACGAGGACCCCCTCGCCGACGGGGACCACGAGGAGACGTGCGCGATGTGCGACGCCGCCGCCGAGCGGACGGCGTACTTCGCGAAGACGTACTGAGCCGCGACGACGCGTCCTCCGCGGAGACGAGCCGCAGTTGTCACTCGTTTTTGAGGAATCGAGCCGTCCCGGTCTCGTCGGGCGATTAATCCGCGTTGATCCGGCTTAACGGAGTTCCGGATATATACGATCGGAGGGCATAAACGCCGGTAATGAACCGCTGGATTGCGAGTCTCGTCGTCGCGGCCGTCGCCGCGGCCCTGATCGTCGGAGCCGCCGCCGCCGCGCCGGCGGGCATGGTGACCGCACAGACCGACCCGGGGAACGGGAGCGGTGGGGACTCGGGCGCCGAGAGCGCGAGCGGCGCGAACGCGACGGGCGACCTCAGTCCCGGCGAGCGGCTCGCCGGCGTCGTCGGCGTTCAGGGCGCGGAGATCGAGGGCGAGGTCGAATCGCGAGCGTTCGAGGTCGCGCTCCGGGAGTCCGAGACCAACGAGAGCCGCGCCGCCGTCGTCGCGGAGCGGCTGAACCGGACCGCGGAGCGCCTCGCGGAGCTGGAACAGCGACAGGACGAGCTCCGCGAGCGCCGCGAGGCCGGGGAGCTGAGTCAGGGCGCGTACGCCGCGCGGATGGCGACGACGACCGCGCGGATCGAGACGCTCTCGCGGGGGCTGAACCGGAGCGCGAGCGCGGCCGCCGAACTCCCCGCCGCCGTCCGGAACGAGACGGGCGTCGACAACGAGCGGCTGGCGACGCTGCGCGAGCGCGCGAACGAACTCAGCGGCCCCGAGGTCGCCGCCATCGCCCGCGGCGTGGCGGGCAAAGACGTCGGCGGACCGGTCGCCCCCGGACGGCGCGGCCCGCCGGGCAACGGGACCGCACGCGGCCCGCCCGTCGACGCCGGCTCACCCGGGATGGGGCGGCCCGGAGGGGATTCGGGAAATCGATCGGCCGGGCCGCCGGGAGCGAGCTCGGGGAACGGATCGATGGGAGCACCCGGGGCCGGTTCGGGGAAAGGTCCGGGCGGTGAGCCCGGTAACGGGTCCGTCGGACCGCCGGCGTCGGGGAGCGCGAACGGGACCGGAGCCGTCGCCGCGGACGGCCCGAACCGGTCCGACCCCTCGGGATCCGGCACCGCGACCGGCGGCGGAGCCGGCAACGCGTCGACCGGCGGTCCGACTGACCCGGGGAGCGAACCCGGGAGTGAAAGCGGGCCGAGCGATGACGCCTCCGACGGAAACGGTTCAAGCGATGGCGCCTCCGACGGAAACGGTTCAAGCGATGACGCCTCCGACGGAAACGGTTCAAGCGATGGCTCCCCTGACGGAGGCAGTTCGAGCAATCATAGCTCTGACGGAGGCAGTTCGAGCGGCGCCTCCGACGGAAACGGTCCGAGCGGCGGCCCCGACGGAAACAGTTCGAGCGGCGGCGCGGGCGCCCCGCCGACGACCGTCGGCAGTCCGTCTCGCCTCGATGCGTGAAGTCGGTGGCGCCGTGAACCCGCACACACCCGCCGCCCCGCCGGCGGCGGCACCGCGTAACCGTTCCGCATGGGAAGGAATTTACCGGCTCTCCGTGTGGCGTAGGACGTGAAGCGAGCGCCGGTCCCCCTCGCCGTCGTCGCACTCCTCGGGGCCGTCGGTCTCGCCCTCGCCGCCGGCGGCGCGGGCGCGGTCCCGTTCGAGGGCGGCTTCGCACAGATGGACGTCGAACCGGACGACGTGTCGATGGCGGTCGCCGTCCAACCGGACGGCGACGCGCAATGGACCGTCGAGTACCGGATCCGGCTCGGCACCGACGAGGAGGAGCGGGCGTTCGAGCAGCTTCGCGCCGACGTGGAGAACGACACGGACGCGTACACGGCCCGGTTCCGCGACCGGATGGCCTCGACCGCGGCGACCGCCGAGTCGGCGACAGGGCGCAACATGACCGTGTCGAACGCGACCGTCACCGCCGAGCGGCGCGAACTCCCGCAGGCGTACGGCGTGTTGACCTACCGGTTCGAGTGGACGAACTTCGCCGCCGTCGACGGCGACCGGCTGCGCGTCGGCGACGCGGTCGACGGGCTGTTCCTCGACGGCTCCTCGTCGCTCATCGTCTCGTGGTCGGACGGGTATCGCCTCGGAGAGACGACGCCGGAGCCGAGCAAGGTCCGGGAGGAGTCCGTCGTCTGGAACGGTCCGGTCGACTTCTCGGCCGGCCAACCGCGGATCGCGGTCGCACCCGCCGGGCCGCTCTCGGGGGTGCCGACCGCCGGGCTCGTCGCTCTCTTCGCCGTGCTCGTCGTCGCCGGAACAACCGCCTATCGGCGGCGCAACGCCGGGGACGACGGCGGAGAGGGAGTCGTCGCGACCGACACGGCGGTCGGAAGCGAGACCGCCGGGAGCGAGACTGCCGCGAGTGACGAGACTGCCGCAAGCGGCGAGTCGGGACTCGGCGGAGACGGCGACGCGGACACCTCCGGTGAGAGCGACGACGAGGCGGACGCGGCGCCGACCGTCGACAGCGACCTGTTGAGCAACGAGGAGCAGGTGCTTCGCCTCATCGAGTCACAGGGCGGTCGGATGAAACAGAAGCAGGTGGCCGAGGAGCTGGACTGGACCGCCGCGAAGACGAGTCAGGTGGTGACGGGGCTCCGCGACGAGGGCGACCTCGACGGCTTCCGGCTGGGGCGGGAGAACGTCCTCTCGCTGCCGGAGTTCGAGCCGGACGGGGATGCGAGCGACGAGGACGCGGAGAGTGAGGTTGGCGACGACGCCGGGGGAAGCGACGCCGACGGAGGCGACGGGAACGACGCCGCCGGGAGCGACTGATCGGATCGACGACGGGCCGAGACCGGGCGGTGACAGATCCGGCTACAGATCCCGGGAACGGCCGATATGACACAGTTCACCGCCACACTCGCACTCGCCCGGCGAGTCCGTTCGCCGACCGCATTTGAAACACTCGTACACTTCTTCGCCGTGATGCTCGTATTCTGGTCGCATATCTGCGTACACGGCCCCATGGTACATAGACACACACCTAATATTCTTTTGATAATATAAATCTGATATCGCACAGCGGTGACGGAACGATCAGAAAGAGGCCGATCACGGAGGACGACGGCGCGCACGGCCGCGGCTCTCGGTCGGAGGACGATTCGGTAGAAGAGCCGGAGGAGGGAATTATCACCCTCTACGCGCCGAGGCACGCTGTACCTCGCCGCTACCGCTGGTCCATACGCGGACAAGCCTCCAGCGGGAACGTGCGCGGAACACCCATGGAACTCAAACCGACACCGCCGCACGACGCCAAGCAACGATACCTCAAAAAGAAACAAGCCCACGTCTCCGACAAAACATACTACAACTACAACACCGCCCTCAAACGGCTATTGGAGTTTCTGGACGAGCGGAACATCAACGACATGCGAGACGTAGACAGCGACGAACTCGTCCGCTTCGAATCATGGCGGCTCAACAGCGTCAAACCAATCACATGCCGAAACGACATGCGGACCGTCAGCAACTTCATCCAATTCTGTGAATCCATACAGGCCGTCCCTGTCGGACTCCACGAACTCGTCATCCCCACCAAAGTCTCCGAAGACGACGAGATCTGTGACGACATACTCACGCGGCAAGAAGCGAGCGACATACTGGAATACCTGAACAAATACGAATACGCCAGCACCCGACACGTCACCACCCTCATCCTCTGGAAAACAGGTATGCGAATCGGCGGACTCCGGGCTCTGGACCTCGAAGACTTCGACACCGCCCGTCCCGCGCTGGAGATCCGACACCGACCCCAAACCAGCACCCCCCTGAAACAGAAAACCAAGGGCGAACGTGACGTACTCCTGAACTGGGAAACAGCCGACGTAATAGACGACTACGTCACCGACACCCGACCGGATGTGAAAGACGACAACGGGCGATCGCCACTCCTTGCCTCTACCCACGGCCGAGTCGCCCGCACGACGATCCAGAAGAACATCTACACCGCCACCCGGCCCTGTACCTACAACGGCGGGAAGTGCCCCTTCGGCAAGGACACCGAGACCTGTGACGCCCTCGCGTTCGACCAAGCGAACAAATGTCCCGGCTCGGTCAGCCCCCACGCCCTTCGTCGGGGATACGTCACGGCCGCACGAAACGCCGGCCAACCCAAAGACGTGACCGGAGACCGAGTTAACATGGGCGGCAAGGTCCTCGAAAAGCACTACGACAAAGGCTCATACGACCAAAAAGCCGAACGTCGAAAAGACCACTTACGGGACATATAAAAGAGTCCAGGGCACCAATCGGTTGTTTGGGAGCCGGTATCCCGAACGACCCTGACATACCCTGATCGACAGCGAGTACGGTTCAATAGAAGACGTTGAACTAACCAGAACCCACAGAGTCTACCAGAGGACGCACGAATATAACCAATAAACATACCCTAATGGGCGGTTCTTTTATATCGCAATATACGACCCTGTTAAAATTCGTAGGAAGTGATATACTCTGACCGGGGCGTGGTCAGTACAGATCATAGAAACACCTCCGTCGCACGCGACAGTGAGATACTCCACAGAATTTTAATCAACCCTCGTTTGTATTAATTATATGACACTCATATACCCCGGTTGGATAGAACTGGCTGGATTACTTGGGATAATTTTGAGTGCGCTTGCGGCTTTGCTTTTCGCATTTAACCAAACAAATCTCTCTGAAAAAATACAGCGAGGCTGGCATACTCTTCGATTCGGACATGATGCGATTAACGCTCTTAAAGAGGTAATGGAGACAGAGGGTAAAATCAACTCAGGCCAGGGATTTCAACAGTTAAGGGAGATACTCGCGCAAGAAAAAACTATCTCTGAATTTGGTCTACAGCATGAACCGGGAGAGTTGATAACCGAAATCGGATACGAAACGTACAACCATGTTAATGGGCACCACCTGTATATCATCGGGCCAAATGGAAATAAAGATAATCAAACAATAATCGTCGCTCTTCAGTAGACTGGCGGAACCAGGAGCATTAGTGCCTCTGGCCCGGCAAAAGCGGGTATGCATGAAGACCGTCCTGCCTTCGGCCAGAGGCTATCGGAACTTGCGGAACTTGGGGTAATAGAA
>NZ_SGTV01000024.1:0-51296 GCF_005435035.1 Halorubrum sp. SD690R
GATCGGAAGCGAACGCGACGGGGCGGGCGGGGAGACGAGCGAGGAGACGACCGGAGCGGTGAGTCGGTGGCACCGGATCGGCGACGACGCCACGCTCCGCGAGCGGTACGCGCCGCGGTTCGCGGCGGCCGAGCCGTACCGGCTCCGGACGCCGAGCCGACGGCGGGTGTACGAGGGGTTCGCGACGCGGTGTGACGAATCGGTCGCCGCGGCGGTGCTCCGCGCGCTCGATGCCGAGGTCGGCGCCGATTCGCGCGGAGCCGCGGGTCCAGACTCCGAGGAGACCCGCGTCCGCACCTACGCGGTGGGCGCCCGCGAAGGCGCCCTCGACCGCACCCTCCGGCGGGCCTGCGAGGACGCGGGTCTCGGGAGCCCCTCGACGTTCACGCGGATAAAACGGCTCCTGCGGGAGGCCGAGCTGATCGAGACCGTCTCCGAGCCGCAACCGGTCGGGCGCCCGCGCGAGCGACTCGCGGCGCGCGGCGCGCTCGCGGCGGCGGAGACGGCGGAAGAGACGGTCGCGGCGGTTCGCGGCGTAACAGGGTGAGAAGCGTTCGGACGCCCGTCACCGGGCGTCATTCCGGACGGATCAGTCGTCTTTCGTCTTGATGTCCGCCGAGAGGCCCTGCGCCATCTCGATCTCCTTCGAGTTGTTCAGGGTCCACGCGGTGCGGTCGGTGACGGCCTCGATCGCCTCCCGGGCGGAGGGGTAGCCGTTGCCGGACTTCTTCACGCCGCCGAAGGGGAGCTGGACCTCGGCGCCGATACACGGGAGGTTGCCGTACGCCAGCCCCAGCTCGGCGCGGTCGCGGTAGTAGTTGATCTGTCGGTAGTCCTCGGAGATGATCGCGCCAGCCAGCCCGTAGTCGGTGTCGTTCTGGATCTCGACGGCCTCCTCGATGTCGCCGTCGTACTCCATGAGCGCGACGTGGGGTCCGAACACCTCTTCGTGAGTACACGTCAGGTCGGCGTGGGCGTCGGCCTCGTAGACGAACGGACCGACCCAGTAGCCGTCCTCGTGGCCGTCTGGGATCTCCTCGTCGTCGAGCTCGGTCCGGTCGACGAGCACGTTCACGCCCTCCTCGCGGGCCGCCTCGTTGTTCCGGGTGACCTTCTCGCGGTGTTCCTCCTCGATGAGCGGCCCCATGAAGGTGTCCTCGTCGAGGGGGTCGCCGACCGCGACCGACTCCGCGACCTCGACGAACCGCTCCTTGAACTCATCGTACACGTCCGTGTGGACAATCAGGCGCTCGGAGGAGACGCAGCGCTGACCGGTCGTCTTGAACGAGGACATCACCGCGGAGTGGACCGCGACGTCGAGGTCCGCCTCCTCGGTGACCACGATCGCGTTCTTGCCGCCCATCTCGCAGGCGGCGCGCTTGCCGGCGACGCCGCCGAGCTTCTCTTGGATGTGGTGGCCGACCTCGGCCGAACCGGTGAAGATGACGGTGTCAACGTCGTCGTTCTCGACGATCGCGTTGCCCGCGTCGCCGAACCCCTGTACCATGTTGAACACGCCGTCGGGGATGCCGGCGTCGTCGAACATCTCTGCGATGATCTGCGCGCACCACGGCGTCTGCTCGGCCGGCTTGAACACGACGGTGTTCCCCTCGACCAGCGCAATGGCCATGTGCCAGTAGGGGATCGCGACCGGGAAGTTCCACGGCGTGATACAGCCGGTGACGCCGCGCGGTTTCCGTCGCATGTACGCGTCCTTCGAGGGGATCTCCGAGGGGACGATGTCTCCCTTCGGATGCCGGGCGTCGCCAGCGGCCCACTCGACCATGTGCGCGGCCTCGACCACGTCCGCCTTCCCCTCGCTGATCTCTTTCCCGCACTCCTTGGTGACGATCTCCCCGAGCTCGTCGGTCCGGTCGCGGAGCTCGTGGTACACGTCCCAGAGGTACTCCGCGCGCTGGATCCGCGAGAGCTCGCGCCACTCCTCGAACGCCGCGTCCGCTGCGTCGACCGCGCGGTCGACGTCCTCGGGGGTCCCCTGACGGAACTCTCCGAGCGTCTCTCCGGTCGCGGGGTTCTCGCTCTCGAAGGTCTCGGACCCGTCGCCGTCGACCCACTCGCCGTCGATGTAGTGCTGGTAGGGCTGCGCCATGTTCGAGACATCCGGTCGGCACGTCCAAATAACCCACCCTACCATGGTCGGTAAGGTCTTTGTGATGTAGTGCCAAACATGCGGTACCAATGGCGACAACCGAACCAGAAGGGGCGAGCGAGTGGGCCGGAACCCGGCTCACGCTCGACCTCTGGCATCCGAACTGCTGGGCGATCGAGGCGACGAAAAAGACCGGCGGCGGCGTCCTCGCACACGCGATCTACAACTCACCGATGGCCGAAAGCGACGCGCCGAACACGGTGAACGGCCTGTTCACGGCGTTCGGAGACACGAACGAGGAGGTCGAAGCGTTGCTCGACGCGATCCGCGAGTCCGACCGCGCGGGGAACCTCTTGGAGCTACAGGAGCGGTTCGGGCGCGCTCGGGACGCCCCGGGCAACGTCGTCCGCGAGTTCTTCCTGGAGTACGACCCGGGCGACATGGTGTGTCCGACGCTTTTGGAACACGGCTTCGTCCACAGCGCGCCGGTCCGGATCGAGGGCGGACGGGAGGAGTGGCAGGTGTGTTTCGTCGGCGAGCGCACCGAGATCCGGGAGTCGCTCGACGCGGTTCAGGAGGCGGCCGGCGCGGAGGTGACGGTGGAGTCGATGTCGTCGTCGGGTCACGCCGGGCGGACCCCCCGCGAGCAGCGGCTCGACACGCTGACCACGACACAGCGGAAGGTGTACGAACACGCCCGCGAAGCGGGCTACTACGAGTGGCCCCGAGAGGCGTCGACGCGCGAGCTCGCCGACGACATGGAGGTCTCGAAGACGACGCTGCTCGAACACCTGCGGAAGGCGGAGTCGAAGCTACTGGACCCGTGAACGGCAGTGTCGACTGCGGAGCGAGTGTTACAGCGCGTCGAGCGCGGTACGGTATTTAAATATCCGCGAGCGACAGCGCCGATTGGTTATGAATGAAGGCGGTGGCGCGTGCCTGCGAGCGGCCGCTATCGGCGGCCGCGAGTCAGCACGCGCGAGGTCGCCGGCGCTACGCGCCGGCTGCCAGAGAATCTCCGATTCTCGCTGGAGTCAGTCGCCGGAGCGAAGCGACGGCGACTGACAGGGCGAGAGCGAAGCTCTCGCTTACAGCCGGACGTAGTCCGGCGACGAGGTTGGGGAGGCGTGAGGCGCCGTGCGGTCGCGGTCGGGTAGGGACTCGAAGGGGCAGTCGCGAGGACGGCGCAGGTGACGTAAGGACCGCAAGGAGCGGGCGAAGCGAGCGACTGAGGACCGCAGCGAGCGTGCGCCGTCCTCGCGACTGGGGCTTTGGAACTGTTTGCCGCCGATCTGCTAGCGACCATTTATAACCGAGCGGCCGGGAATTTGGAGGCGTCCGTCGTCGGTCGTTCAATCGCTGATAAACGGTGGACGGAAAACTTACACGCCGATTGATAAATCGTAGCGCCCGATCGCCGGTCTTTGCCCCGGTTCGTTCAGTTACCGACGATCGCGCGCAGCGCGAACAGGGCGTTCGACTTGCGCTCCCGGATCCGCCGGTAGAAGTAGGAGAACCACTTGGAGCCGTACGGGATGTACTGGTAGACTTTCACGTCGTCTTCGGCCGCGAGTTCGAACTGCGCCGACTCCCGGACGCCGGTCAGCATCTGGACCTCGTAGGGGGTCCCGTGGTCGGCGTACAGCTGCTTCGCGTAGTCGATCATCGCGGGGTCGTGGCTCCCGACGGCGACGCCGTCGTCGAACGCCTCGAACATGTATGCGAGGCAGTCGCGGTACGACTCGTCGACGCGCGCCTTCTTCTTGTAGGAGATCTCGGCCGGCTCGTCGTACGCGCCCTTGACGAGTCGGACCTTCCCCGGGAGGTCGGCGAGCCGTTCGAGGTCCTCGCGGGTCCGCTTCAAGTTCGCCTGCACGCAGACGCCGACGTTGCCGTCCGTCTCGACGGCGTGCCGTTCGAACGCGTCGAGCGTCACGTCGGTAGTCTCGTGGTCCTCCATGTCGATCCAGACGAAGGTGCCCGTCCCGTCCGGCCCGGTCGCGGACGGCGCGTTAGCCGCCTCGACGATGCGCGCCAGGTTCTCTTCGAAGACGTCGTCGGCGATGTCGAGGCCGATCTGGCTCGATTTGACCGAGACGCAGGCGTCGACGCCGCGCTCCGCGATCGCCTCGACGAGGTCGACGTACGCGTCGGCGTCGGCGTCGGCGGGGGGCCGTTCCTCGTAGTGTTCGCCGAGCAGGTTCAGGATGCCGGCCACGCCGCGGTTGTTGAGCCCCTCGACGTGAGCGAGCGCCGCCTCCGGCGTCTCCCCGGCGACAAAGTTGCTCGCGATGGGCGGGATCATGCGATCACTGCGGATCCGGAGCGGTATATAATGGCACCCGACCAATCATTCCGGAGGCATATTCCTGTATAAAATTTTTTCAGTGCCACTACCAGCCGATTCATCGATCTGCCCCGCGCTCACCGACCATGGACGGGTCGGGGTTAAGGTAGCCGAATGTGCTCGAGACTATCGGAAACATATGTCACGGAATACCACGGGCATGACGGATCGGCGGACGCTGCTGAAACTGACCGGCGGTGCGGGACTCGTCGGACTGTCGGGCTGTCTCAGCACGACTGACGACGGCAGTGACGGCAGCGACGGCGGCGACGGCAGCGACGGCAGTGACGGCGGCGACGGCGGCGACTCGACCGAGGCTTACGAGATCGGGATGGTCGACTCCCAGACCGGGTCGCTGTCGGCGTTCGGCGAGCGGAACCAGCGCGGCGTCGACCTCGCCCTCTCGATGGTCAACGAGGTCGGCATTAACGGGCGAGACCTCGACATCGTCGTCGAGGACTCCGAGAGCGAGAACCAGGGCGGGATCGCTGCCGCCCAGAAGCTCGTCAATCAGGACGGCGTGCCGTTCCTGATCGGCGCGGTCGGCTCCGGCGTCTCGCTGGCCATCTACGAGAGCGTCATCGAAGGAACGGACGTCGTTCAGCTGAGCCAGAACTCCACCGGGCTCAACCTCACCGAGTTCCCGGGACTGCTCCGGATGTCGCCGTCGGGGCGGAGCCAGTCGCTCGCGCTCTCGAACCTCATCAGCGACGACGGCTACGACGAGGTTGCGATCACCTACGTCAACAACGACTACGGCCAGAGCCTCACGGACGCGTTCGTCGACGCGTACGAGGGCGAGGTCGTCTACAACACGCCGCACGATCAGGACCAGCAGTCGTACTCCAGCGTCATCTCGGAGATGAACAGCTCCGGCGCCGACGCGTGGCTGTTCATCACCTACCAGGCCGAGTTCGCGACGATGGTCAACGAGGTGTTCTCCTCGGGGTACGAGGCGCAGTTCTACGGCGCCGACTCCGTCTCCGGCGACAACGTGCTCGAGAACACCCCGGAGGGGAGCATCGAGGGGATGAAGATCGTCGTTCCGTCCGCGCCCGTCGAGGAGGAGAACTACCAGTCGTTCGCGGACACCTTCGAGTCGGAGTACGGCCGGCAGCCGACCTCGTGGGCGGCGTACGCGTACGACTGCGTGATCAACGCCGCCTTGGCGATCCAGGCCGCGGACGAGTTCACGGGGGCGGCGCTCCAGGACACCGTCCGGCGCGTCTCCGGGCCGGAGGGCGAGACGGTGACCTCGTTCGAGGCCGCGAGCGGGATCCTCGCGGACGGCGGCGGACCGGACGACGTCGACTACCAGGGGGTCAGCGGCCCCATCGACTTCGACGAGAACGGGGACCCGATCGGCTTTCTTCAGGTCCTGGAGGTCCAGGACCACGCGTACGAAGGCATCGACTTCATCGAAGGCTAATCCCGACCGATGACCGTCCTCGGATACCTGGCTAACGGATTGGTGTTCAGCAGCATCATCGTCCTCGGCAGCATCGGGCTGTCGCTGGTGTACAGCATCGCGGACTTCGCGAACTTCGCGCACGGCGACACGATGACGATCGGTGCGTACTCGGCGCTCGTGACTTTCGGCGCCGTCGGCGGGCTCGGCGGCGCGGTGTTGGGGCTCCCGTACGGCTTCTTCCTGGCCTTGGTCGTCGGGATCGCAGTCGCCGCGGTCGTGGCGGTCGCCACCGAGAAGCTCATCTACGAGCCGCTCGACGTCGACTCGATCGGCCTGCTGATCACGTCGATCGGGATCGCGTTCATCTACCGCGCGGTGATCCAGATCCGGTTCGGCTCCGACTTCACCCGGTTCGACGTCCGGCCGCTGCGGCCGATCGAGGCGCTGGTGCCGTACGGCGTCCGGATAACGCTCCACGACGTCGCGATATTCGGATCGGCGGTGGCGCTCGTCGTCGGGCTCCACGTCCTGCTCCAGTACACCGACCTCGGTCGGAAGATGCGCGCGATGGCGGACAACCCCGACCTCGCGCGGGTTAGCGGTATCCGGACGAAGCGGGTCAAGCTGTGGACGTGGGTCATCGGCGCCGGGCTCGCCGGCGCGGGCGGCGTGTTCCTCGGACTGTTCAATCAGCTCGCGCCCCGGATGGGCTTTAACCTCCTGTTGGTGATCTTCGCGGCGGTGATCCTCGGCGGGATAGGCTCCGTCTACGGCGCGATGGCGGGCGGGTTCCTCATCGGCATGATAAACCAGCTAACGCCGTTCTTCTCCAACGTGGTCGAGGCGCTACCGATCCGTCCGAACTGGCTCGCGACCGTGATCGAGAACATGATCACCATCGAGTACGCGAACGCGATTGCGTTCGTGATCATGGTCGTCGTGCTGTTGGTCCGGCCCAACGGGATCGCCGGGGAGGGCGCGACGTGAGCCTCCTCGACGACCCGAAAGCGGCGTTCGCAGACCTCTCCCGCCCGGAGGGGTGGGTGCTTGGCGTCAGCGTCGCGTTCGTACTGTTCCTCTTCGTCGCGATGCTCACCGGCGCGCTCGGTCCGACGTACTTCCTGTTCCTCGTCGGGCTGGCGGGGATGTACGCGCTGTTGTCCTTCGGGCTGAACGCCCAGTGGGGGTTCACGGGACTGATCAACTTCAGCGTCGCCGCGTTCTTCGGCATCGGCGCGTACGGCACCGCGCTGATGACCGCGAGCGGCTCGCCGATCGCCGGCGGATTCAGTCCGCTCGTCGGGCTCGCCGTCGCGCTCGTCGTCGCGCTCGCGCTCGCGCTGCTCATCGGCATCCCGACGCTCAGGCTCCGGGCCGACTACCTCGCCATCGCGTCGCTCGGGCTCGCGGAGGTCGTGCGGCTGATCGTGTTAAACGAGCGCTGGCTGACGAACGGGAGCGCGGGGCTGCGCGGCATCCCGGGCTTCTTCGACGGGTGGCCGGTGCTCTCGACGTTCCCGGAAGCGATGCCGGGGCTCCGGCTGGAGGTGATCCCCGGGTCGCCGGTGATCCTGGAGACGGCGTTCTGGCAGGCGTCGCTGAACGTCCTGTTGGTGCTCGCGTTCGCGGGCGCGGCGTACTTCGTCCTCCGGCGCGCACACCGATCGCCGTGGGGGCGCGTGCTGCGCACGATCCGCTCCGACGAGGACCTCGCGCGGGCGCTGGGCAAGAACACCTACTCGTTCAAGATGCAGTCGTTCGTCCTCGGGAGCCTGATAATGGCGCTTGCGGGCGTCTTCTACGCGCATCTAAACCTCTACGTCGGGCCGGGCGACTTGGACCCGATCACGACGTTCTACGCGTGGGTCGCGGTGATCTTGGGCGGCAGCGGCTCCAACCGTGGAGCGCTGTTCGGCGGGATCGTCATCGTCACGATCCGCGAGGGGACGCGCTTCCTGAACGACGTGGCGCTCCCGATCGACCCCGCGCCGTTGCGACTGCTGTTGATCGGCGTCGTCATCGTCGCCGTCATGCGCTACCGGCCGCAGGGGGTCCTCCCGCCGCAGCGGGAGCTGATCTGGCCGAGCGCGGTCGGCCGTGGCGGAACGCCCGAGACGCCGGACAGCGGCGTCCGCGAGCGGAAGGGAGGTGATGACGATGAGTGAGGGCGCGCTTCCGAAGGAGGACGCGGTCCTCCGCGTCGACGACCTCCAGAAGTCGTTCGGCGGGCTCGCGGCGACCGACTACGCGACGTTCGCGGTGGAGCGCGGAACCATCACCGGGCTCATCGGCCCGAACGGCGCCGGGAAGTCGACGCTTTTCAACCTCATCTCCGGCTTCTACGAGCCGGACGGCGGGACCGTGGAGGTGAACGGGACCGACGTGACCGGCATGGAGCCGTACCAAGTCGCGGAACACGGGCTCATCCGGACGTTCCAGACGCCCCGGAAGCTGGAGGGGATGACGGTCCGCGAGGCGATGCTGGTCGGTCCGCGGAAACAGCCCGGCGAGTCGTTCCTCACGCTTTTCACCTCGCCGGGGACGGTCGCGGAGAGCGAGTCGGCGAACCTCGCCGAGGCGGAGCGGATACTGGAGGACTTCGAGATCGACCACCTCGCGACCCAGCCCGCCACCGACATCTCCGGCGGCCAGATGAAGCTCGTCGAGCTCGCGCGGGCGATGCTCGCCGAGCCGGAGGTGCTGCTGCTCGACGAGCCGGTGGCGGGGGTGAACCCGACGCTGGCGAAGAAGCTCAAAGGCCAGATCCGGCGGCTCAACGAGCAGGGAACGACGTTCCTGCTCATCGAACACGACATGGAGTTCGTGATGGACCTGGCGGACCCGATCGTCGTCTTGGATCAGGGACACGTCCTGACGGAGGGGACGCCGGAGGGGGTCCGGAACGACGACCGCGTCATCGACGCGTACCTCGGAGGCGGAAGATGAGCGACGGTATGACAGACGACACGACCGGGGCCGCGGACGGGCCTCACGGCGGAACCGACCCCGTGCTCTCGCTGTCGGGCGTCGACAGCGGGTACGGCGAGGTGCAGGTGCTCGACGACTGCTCGGTCCGGCTCGACCCGGGCGAGATCGTCTGTCTCGTCGGGCCAAACGGCGCCGGGAAGTCGACGGTGCTCAAGACCGCGTTCGGGATGTTGACGCCGTGGACGGGGACCGTCGAGTACCACGGCCGCGACATCGGCGGGATGGCGCCCGAGGAGATCGTCCGCGAGGGGATCGGCTACGTCCCCCAGACCGACAACGTGTTCGGCTCGCTGACGATCGACGAGAACCTCCGGATGGGCGGCGTCGCCCGCGACGGGAGCCTCGAGGAAGTCATCGAGACGCTGTACGACCGGTTCCCGATCATCGACGAGAAGCGCGGCTCGAAAGCGAAGACGCTCTCCGGCGGCCAGCGTCAGGTGCTCGCGTTCGCCCGCGCGCTGGTGATGGAGCCCGACGTGCTGCTCATCGACGAGCCGTCGGCGGGGCTCGCACCGAACACCGCCGACGACGTGTTCGAGGACGTCAAGGAGGTCAACGACATGGACACGGCGATCCTCATGGTCGAGCAGAACGTGACGAAGGGGCTC
Organism: Halorubrum sp. SD690R; assembly: GCF_005435035.1. NCBI lineage: Archaea > Methanobacteriati > Methanobacteriota > Halobacteria > Halobacteriales > Haloferacaceae > Halorubrum > Halorubrum sp. SD690R. The sequence continues at coordinate 9,465 of NZ_SGTV01000024.1, forward strand.
GGCATCTCCGACCGCGGCTACGTCCTCGACCAGGGGACCGTCCGGTTCGAGGGGACGCCGGAGGAGCTGCTGAACGACGAAGAGGTCTCGCAGCTGTACCTGGGCGGCTGAGTCTCCGGCCGGTCCGCTTTCTCGCGGCGTCTCACGCCGTGCGCTTCTCGAGCTCGCCCGTCAGCTCCGCGGCGTCGAAGTCGTGGTCGGGACGGATCGCGACGAAGTCGAGAAATCGGCGCGCCGCGAGCAGCTCGTCGGTCGAGTAGCTCGTCAGCGCGGCGGCGATCGCGTCGGCCGCGCCGAGGATCGGCTCCAGCGCCGCGAGCGCGCTCGCGAGGTCGTACGCGCGAGCGGCCTCGCGCCCGTCCTCGCTCACGCGGGTCGCGTCGATGACGTAGAGGTCGCCGTCGGCGACGAGGACGTTCTCGGCCCGGAGGTCGCCGTGCGCGAGCCCCGCGTCGTGGACGGTCCGCAGCGTCGAGAACAGCTCTGGCGCGAGCCGGGCGACGGCGTCGGCGTCGAGCTCGTCCAGCGTGCGGAACTCGGGGAGGTACTCCAACACCAGCACGCCGAGGTCGCCGACCTCGAACGCCTCGACCGGCTCCGGCGCGTTGACGCCGAGCTCGCGGACCCGGCGGGTCGCCTCCAGCTCGTGACGCGCCATCTCGTAGGGGGTCTCGTGGCGCTCGAAGAACCCCTCGGTGCCGGACGAGACCGCGCCGAGGTTCCGCCCGGTGGTGAACAGCGCGTGGACGAGCGTGTTCTGCCGGGTGATCACCTTCACGAAGAGGTCGTCGTCGACGACCATCGGCGTCGACAGCCAGTTGTCGGCGTCGAGAAACCGGACCCGGATCGTATCGCGGTCGTACCGGTCCGCCAGCTCGCGCGCGACGCGCTCGACGTCGGGCCAGTCGACGCGCCCCCGGACGAGCTCGCGGAACTCCATACCGACGGCACGCGGCGGCGCCTGATAAGTCGTCGGCTCGCGGCGGCGCCTGATAAGTCGTCGGCGCGGGGCGACACCGCCGACCCCGCCACAGTCCATCACGGTCGTTCGCATCGTTTATGCCCACGCGTCGCAATTCTTGCCCATGGACTTCGAGGTACCCGCCGAACACCGGATGATACGCGACACCGTCCGAGAGTTCTGCGAGGAGGAGATCGCGCCGATCGCCCAGGAGATCGAAGACGAACACCGCTTCCCCGAGGAGGTGTTCGAGTCGCTCGCGGACTTGGACATGATGGGGATTCCGGTCTCGGAGGAGTACGGCGGGCTCGGCGGCGACCAGCTGATGTACGCCCTGGTCACGGAGGAGCTCGGCCGCGTCTCCGGCGGGATCGGCCTCTCGTACGCCGCGCACACCTCTCTGGGCGCGAAGCCGATCGACCTGTTCGGCACCGACGAGCAGAAGGAGGAGTGGCTCCGCCCGCTCGCTGAGGGCGAGGGGCTCGGCGCGTGGGCGCTCACGGAGCCCGGGAGCGGCTCGGACGCCTCCGACATGGACACGACCGCGGAGTACGACGCCGAGGCGGGCGAGTACGTGCTGAACGGCACCAAGCAGTTCATCACGAACGCGAACGTCGCGAACTCGGTCCTCGTGAAGGCGGTGACGGACCGGGAGGCCGGCTACGACGGCATCTCGACGTTCATCGTCGACCCCGAGAACGACGACGGGTTCGAGGTGACGACGGTCTGGGACAAGATGGGGCTCAACAGCTCGCCGACCTGCGAGATCAGCTTCGACGACGTGCGGATCCCGGAGGACCGGCTGCTCGGCGAGGAGGGCGAGGGGTGGACACAGACGATGAAGACGCTCGACGGCGGGCGGATCTCGATCGCGGCGCTCTCCGTGGGCCTCGCGCAGGGCGCCTACGAGGCCGCGGAGGCGTACGCGGGGGAACGCGAGCAGTTCGGCAAGCCGATCGCGAAGTTCGACGCGGTCCGCGACAAGGTGGTCCACATGCACCGGCAGATCGAGCGCGCCCGACTCCTCGCCCACCGGGCGGCGACGAAGTACGACGCCGGGGAGTCGGTCACCCGGGAGTCGGCGCTGGCGAAACTCGACGCCAGCGAGGCGGCCCGCGAGGTCGCCGAGGAGGCGGTCCAGACGCTCGGCGGCTACGGCTACACCACCGACTTCGCGCCGCAGCGCTTCTACCGCGACGCGAAGCTGATGGAGATCGGCGAGGGGACCAGCGAGATCCAGCACGTCGTCATCGGGCGCGAACTCGGCCTCTAGTCGGGCGAGTCGTCAGTCAGCGACGCCGAGCGCTCGGCGCGCCTCAGGGGAATTCGATCAGGTCGTCGTCGACGGCGCGCAGGCTCTCCGCGAGCCGCGAGCCTTCGGGGACCGCCCGCCGGAACGGCGCCGAGCCGAACGCCGCCTCGCCGTTGACGGAGACGAGCCCGAGGTCGACGGGGTCGCCGTCGAGTCTCGTCAGGAACGCGACGGTGCGGACAGCGGGCACGTCGCCCGCCCGCGCGTCCGGGTCGATGGAGCCGTACAGCGTGCGGTTCTCCGCGACGTGGTGGACGCAGGTCGGCGTCGGCGCGAAACACAGGAGGTAGCGCGCGCCCGGCTCGATGCGACCGAGCTTGGGGCGGAGCGCGTGGCGCTCGTCGGCGTGGAAGTACCGCTCCATCCGGCGGTACTGGCGCAGGATCTCGTTCGCGCCGGTGGCGCGGCGGACCGCGGCGTCGGCCTTGAGCTCGATCACGCGGTCGACCGGTTCGGGCGTTCGGGTTCGGACGAAGAGGTCGACGACCCCCTGCCGCCCGTCGGCGTCGTACGGCTCCTCGAGCCGGATCGCCGGCGACTTGGCCGTCGCCTCGTAGTGCTCGACGAGCCGGGTCGCGAGCGCGTCCTCGCGCATGGCTCTCGCGAGGCGTCGGAGGGCGATAAGTCCGCCCTTCGCGGCGCGCTGCGACCGCCCGCCGACCGGAGTCATAGCCGCTCGGGAAATTCCTGCGAACCGGAAGCTATCACGGGGTTTGTAAGGCTTCGACCCCTACGAAAAGTGATGTCTGATAAACTGTCCAGACGGCGGTATCTCGCCGGAACCGGCGCCGCGTTGACCATCGGGACACTCGCGGGCTGCTCCGGAGGCGGTGACGGCTCCGACGGGTCGGACGGTTCCGACGGCTCCGGCGGAGGCGGCAGCGCCGTCGAGGACGTCCCGAGCGAGATAGACGAGTACCTGTCCGAGGCCCGGATGTACGAGGGCACCATCATGGACTTCACGGGACAGGACGAGGTGACCGTCGAGGTCGGCGCCGGCGACGTCGGGTTCGCCTTCTCGCCAGCGGCGATCCGCATCGACTCCAGCACGACCGTCGTCTGGGAGTGGACCGGCAACGGGGGCGCGCACAACGTGGCCTCGGTCGAGGGGTCCGAGTCCGACTTCAACAGCGGCGACTCCGTCTCCGAGGAGGGGCACACGTTCGAGCAGTCGTTCGACAACACGGGGATCCAGCTGTACCAGTGTACCCCCCACCAGGCGAACGGGATGCTCGGCGCCATCGAAGTCGTCGAAGCGTAAGCGGCTCACTTCGCGCGGTTCGAACGCGAGCGCGATTTTTTCACGCCTGCTCGGCGTTCACGAGAGGAACGACCAGCGCACGTCAACGATCCGGTCGCGTTCGCTGGTGACCGTGGGCCGCGCGAGGTGGTCGTTGGCGTTGGCGCCGGCCTCCGCGAGCCGCGACAGCGCCTCCTCCAGCGTGCGCTCCGAGCGCTCCACGCTGGGGTCGCGTTCGTAGGGGGCGTCGATCGGGTCCGCCGGCGAGTTCGAGATCGCGATCGCGTCGGTGAGGTCGCCGCCGATCGCGTGCGGCGGCTGGTGGAAGTGCCAGTCGCCGACCGTGAGGAAGAGCCACACGTCGCCGTTGATGGCGTGGTACTCGGCGGTGACGCCGTCGGCGTCGTACGCGACGACCCTAGAGAGGACGGCGGTTTTGAGCCGGTAGAGGGCGTCTTTCCGAGCCGAGCGGACGTTGCTCTCGGTCACGTCGCCGCGCTCGTAGGCGGCGGTGGCCTCGTCGGCGAACTGCTTCGCGACCTTGTTGACGACGTACAGCGATTCGAGCAGGTCGTCTGTCGGTTCGAGCGGAGTCACGAGGGGTACCGGTCGGGGCTGCGACCGGACGCAGATGGGGTCGTCGTGCGGATAGGCGTTTCGGGATCCGAGACGCCGAGACGGACCTCGCCGTCGCCGCAGCGGGTACCCCGGATGGTTAATTCTTTAAGCGCAGGGACGAAGAGGTGTGTAAGATGGCGCACGACTCCGTAAAAATGTATTCGGCGATATACGTCGCCCTCCTAGTCGCGGCGACGCTGAACTTCGCTCTCTTCGAGACGTCGTTCATCGAGTTCACCTACGCGCAGGCGCTCGGCGGCACGCTGGTGATCGCGACGGTCAAGACGCTGCTCATCGTCGCGTACTTCCAGCACCTGAAGTGGGAGAACCGCTCGCTGACCTACCTGATGGGGCTCGCGCTCGCGCTCACCATGCTGCTGATGGCGGCCGCGACGTACTCCATCTCGTAACGACTCGCGGCGTCTCTTTCTCGCTCGAACGCCTCCGAACCGTTTTCCCGGCACTTTCGCCGGGTTTTCGCTCGACCGAGCACGGTCCCGACGAGGGTCTTTCTGCTGCCACCACCCAGTGGTATTAGTTAGTTATAACTTGCCGCAAGACGAGGGGCCGATGCGATGGGTTTCAGCGACCGACTCCTCGAGGCCGGATCAGAGATCTGGGACGCACAGAAGCGACACCCGTTCGTCGTCGAACTCGCGGAGGGTGAGCTCGACGAGGGCGCGTTCCGTCACTGGGTGAAACAGGACTACCGGTACCTGCTCGACTACGCGCGCGTCTTCGCGCTCGCCGGTACGAAGGCCGACGACGAGGAGACGACGCGGCGGCTGACGGCGACCGCGCACGCGACGCTGGACGACGAGATGGACCTCCACCGGTCGTTCGCCGCCGACTACGGGCTCTCCGTCGACGACCTCGACGCGGTCGAGAAGGCGCCGACCTGTGCCGCCTACACCGACTTCCTCGTCCGGACGGCCCATGAGGGGTCGATCGCGGAGATCGCGGCCGCGATCTACCCGTGCGGGCAGGGGTACCTCGACGTCGCCGACCACATGGCGAGCCTCGCGACCGAGACCCACCGGTACACGCCGTTCATCGAGAAGTACAACAGCGACGCGTTCCGCGAGACGGTCGCGTGGATGCGAGACCTCGTGGACCGGTACGGCGAGGCGTACCCGGGCGAGCGCGACGCGATGCGCGCGGCGTTCCTGCGGAGCGCCCGCCTCGAACACGCGTTCTGGGAGATGTGTTACACCCGGGAGACGTGGGAGGTCTGAGTCGAGGAGCAGTCGCGCCGACGGCGGGAACGCCGACCGAGTTTTTTGTAGCCGGAGCGTGATCCGTCCGCATGGACCTACGCGCCGCAACGGTCGAAGACGTCGACGCGGTCCGGTCGGTCGCCCGCGAGTCGCTCGTGGCGTCGTACGGACACGCCGTCGGCGAACAGCTGCTGGACGAGGCCGTCGAGGAGTGGTACGACGCCGACGACCTCGGGGACGACATCGACGACGACGACGCGGTGTTCCCGGTCGCCGCCGTCGACGGCGACGTGGTCGGGTTCGCGGAGAGCTACGTCGTCGGCCGCCGCGAGCGGGTCGGCGAGATCGACTGGCTCCACGTCCACCCCGACCACAGGGAGTCCGGCATCGGCTCCGCGCTCCTCGAACGGGTCGAGTCCGCGCTCCGGGATGCCGACGTGGACCGGATCGAGGCGCGCGTCCTCGCCGACAACGAGGCCGGCACGGCGTTCTACCAGCGAGAGGGGTACGAGCTCGCCGGCGAGCGCGACGTCGACATCAGCGGCGAGCCGTTCGCGGAACGGGAGTACCGGAAGCAGATCGGTCGCCTCACCGGCATCTCTGAGGCAATCTACGAGACGGACGACGGAGACCGGGTCCACGTCGCCTTCGACGAGAGCGAGCGCGGGTCGCTGGCGCCGTTCTACGTCGCCTACGTCGACGCGGACCACGAGCGCCGGTACGGCTACCTCTGCGGCAACTGCGAGGGAACGGACGTCGCGATCGACACGATGGACCGGATGGAGTGTCGCAACTGCGGCAACCGCCGGAAGCCGACGCGGTGGGACGCCGCGTACTGACACGCACCGGCCCGCGGAGAACGTCGCTCCGCGCTACGCCGAGACCACTCTCTTAGAGCGTCTGTTTCACGCCGATGACCCGCTCCTCGGCCTCGCGGCCGGGGTCCCACTCGCTCCCGTCGCGGTCAGATTCGCGGTGTTCCTCCACGGTCCGTGCCATCGCTTCGTCGACCGGCGTCGACTCCCAGCCGAGGTCGGCGAGCGCGCAGGTGTCGAGCAGGTGCGGGTACTCGCGGTAGAGGACGAAGTCGTCGGCGTCGAGCCCGCCGGCCGCGAGCGCGTCGTCGCTCGCCGGGACGACCTCACAGTCGACGCCGGCGGCGTCGGCGATCGTCTCTAACGTCTCTCGTAGGGTGAGCGCGCGTCGGTCGCCGACGTTGTACGCCGCGCCCGGCTCGCCGCGCTCGGCGACGATCCGCAGCGCGCTCGCCACGTCCTCGACGTACGCCCGGTGCCAAAGGTTCTGTCCGTCGCCGGGGACGACCACGCGGTCGTGCGAGAGCACGCGGTCGATCCAGTAGTCGAGCCGCTCCGTGTAGTCGTGCGGCCCGTAGACGATACACGGGCGAACCGCCGTCGCGGACACGCCGTCCTCGGCGGCCGCGAACACCGCGCGGTCGCCCTCGGCCTTCCGATTGCCGTACGTCTCGTGGTCGTCGTCGGTGGCCTGCGCGTCGGTACACGGCTCCAGCGGCGTCTCGCCCTCCCGCTTGGGGATCTCCTCGGCCGCGTAACTGGATCCCGACGAGATGTACACGTAGCCGTCGACGTCGGCGAAGATCTCGGTCGCGGTCTCCACGTCGGCCGGCTGATAGGCGACGCAGTCTATCACGACGTCCGGTTCGACCGACAGCTTCGCGGCGCGCAGCGCGGTCTCGTCTTTCCGATCCCCCTCGACGTGAGTCACGCGGTCGTCGTCCACGAATGGGTTCTCGTGGTTCCCGCGGTTGAATATCGCGACCTCGTAGTCGTGTGCCAGCAGTTCCTCGACGGTGTGTCGCCCGATGAACCGCGTGCCGCCGACGACGAGCGCCGTGTCTGTCATACCCGAGATTCGATGAGCGAGGTGAAAAACGTGGCCGAACCGGAAGGCGACGGGCCGACTCAGTCGCCGCCGCGGGGCTCGTCGCCGCGCCACCGGCGATACAGGAGGTACGCGACGCCGAGGCCGATCCCCCAAGTGCCGACGCCCAACACCGCGAACGCGACCCCCGAGAGGAAATTTCCGATCGGAACGCCGAACATACCCGGGTTCGGCGCGTCCGCCACATAAACGCTCCGAGAGAGGGGTAGGTTCTCGGGGCGGGAACCCGTACGGGCGCTCATGACAGACCACACGCGTCGGCGACCCTGGCTCGCCGCCCTGCTCGCGCTCGTCGTCTCCGGGCTCGGTCACGCATACCTCCGCCGGTGGGCCCGCGCGTTCGGCTGGTACGTCGCGGTCACCGCCGTGGTCTTCGTGTTCGTCCCCGAGTCGGCGATCTCCGGCGTCCTCGCCGGCGAGTCCCCGCCGCTTCGGGACGTGGCCCCCGCCGCCGCGGTCGTGGGCGCGAGCGTGATCGACGCGTACGTCGTGGCGCTCCGCAACAACCCCGAACACGAGCGGGAACGCGACGCGGCCCGCTCGGCCGACTCCGCGGAGCCGACCGCCGGCGGAACGGTCGACGGCCCGGCCGCGCCGTCAACGGAGACGACGAGCGACGAGACCGCGCGCTGTCCGGAGTGTGACAAGGAGACCAACCCGACCGTCGACTTCTGTCAGTGGTGCGCCGAGCCGCTCGGCGACGACGCTACGTGAGTGACGAAAGAGAAAAAGACCGGACCGCGACCGGCCTCAGAAGAGGTAGAACAGCGGGAAGACGAACACCCAGACGATGTCCACGAAGTGCCAGTAGAGGCCGAAGTACTCGATCGGCCGCTCGTCGTCGAGGTAGTGGCCCTGGTACGCCCTGACGAACAGGAAGATGGCTACCACCAACCCGAGTAGCACGTGGATCCCGTGAAGCCCGGTCGTGACGTAGTAGATCGACGCCTGGATCGGGTCACCATGAGCGTTCGCCGAGATGGTGACGCCCTTGTCGAAGACCTCGTGGTTCCACTCCCACATCTTGATCGCCATGAAGACGAACCCGAGCAGGATGGTCGACCCCAGCGACGCCAGCAGGCCCTGCCGGCTCTTCCGGCGGGCCGCGACCAGCGCTAAGATTACGGTGAACGAGGACGTGAGCAGCACGAAGGTGTTGATCAGTCCGGGTAGCGGGTCGGTCAGCGGCTCCCACGTCATCCAGCCCGCGTTGTAGCGGATGAAGATGGCCGCAGACAGCAGCGCGCCGAAGACGAGAACGTCGGACGCCAGGAAGAACCACATTCCCAACTTGACCTTCTCGACGCCGTTGAACGGCCACCGCTCGGCGAACTCGGTCGGCGGGGCGTAGAAGTCCTCAGTACCCCACTTCACGCCGGTGTAGAGGAGCCCGCCGATCCCGGCTAGGATCGCGGTCGGGTAGAGCAGGTTGGAGATGATGACATCGCTCTGGAGCGCCGTCTCGCCAAGCTCGACGGTGACGGAGTTGGCGAAGCCGGAGAGGCCGAACAGCAGGACTCCGAGGGCGAGCGACAGCGCGAACGGCCAGATACTCGCGTGACTCGGATGTTTGTCCCAGTGAGCATATCTCGAGATGTGCGACGAGTGGGTGTCACCGCCGTCCGTGGCGACATCGCCGTTGTCGTCCGTCTTCATCGCGGGACCGCCGTCGGGCACGTAATCCTTCACGAACTCCAGTTTTCCGGAGGCGTACGACGGTCGGTTCGGCCAGTTCTCAAGCGGTGGCGGCGAGGAGATCGCCCACTCCGCGGTCCGCGAGTAGTCCCACGGGTTGGCGCCGGCCGACTCGCCGGAGACGTAGGACTTCCCTAGGTTGTAGAACATGATGAAGAATGAGAACCCGAGCACGAACGCCCCGATCGTCCCGAACTGGTGGTAGATCTGGAACTCGGGATTGTACTCGAACACCCGGCGTGGGGTCTCCCAAGCGAGGAACATCGAGAAGTAGACGGCGTTGAAGCCGAGGAAGAACGTGGCGAAGTGGAGCTTTCCGAGGAACTCGTCGTACATCTTCCCGGTCACCTTCGGGAACCAGTAGTAGATTGCGCCGACGAGCGCCGTCGCCCCGCCGAACATCACGTAGTGGAAGTGCGCGACCACCCAGTAGGTGCCGCGGAACTCGTAGTCGAGTACGATAGCGCCGAGGAAGACGCCAGTAATCCCACCGAGGATGAACAACAGTAGCGCGCCGAACGCGAACAGGAACGGCGTCGTGAACTGGATCCGCCCCTTAATCAGCGTGTAGATCAGCGAGAAGACAATCAGGTCGAAGGGAAGCGAGATACCGATTGTCGTCGCCATCATCAGCGTCTTGATCTCCAGGTTGATCGTCGTCAAGAACATGTGGTGCATCCACACGAGGAACGACTGAACGGCGATCAAGCAGATGGAGATGATGACCCACTTGCGACCGACGAGGCGTCGGCCGGAGAACGTCTGGAACAGCTCCAGCATGACCCCGAGCGCCGGGAAGAAGACGATATACACCTCCGGATGGCCGAAGAACCACCAGAGATGGCTCCACAGCAGGGCCCCGCCCTCAGTTGCGGAGAAGTAGACGCTCCCAAGCACCCGGTCGGAGCCGAGGATCAACAGCGCACCGAGCAGCGCCGCGAACGCGAACAGCATCATCCACACGGTCGCGAGGATCGACCACGAGAACAGCGGCATGTCCATAATTCCCATCCCCTCAGCGCGGGAGTGATGGATGGACGTGAGGAAGTTCACCGTCGACGCGGTGACGCCGATAATGAACATTGTGAGCGCGAGGATCGCGCCGGTCGACCCGATACCGGGCGTGTACATCGGCACGTTGAGCGGCGCGTACATCGTCCAACCTGCGGTCAGCGTACCGCCTTGGAAGAAGCTGATCCCGAGCAGCGCGCCAGAGAACAGGTACATCCAGTAAGACAGCGCGTTCAGCCGCGGGAATGCAAGGTCGTCCGCGCCGATCTGAAGCGGGACGAAGTAGTTCGCGAACCCGAACGCGAACGGCGAAAGGAACCAGAACACCATTATCAACCCGTGCGCGGTGACGGCCTCGTTGTACGCCAGTCCGGAGAGGATCTGGCTCGTCGGATCCCACAGCTGGAGGCGGATGAGCAGCGCCATCACGCCGCCGAACAGCAGGAAGAACAGCGCTGTGATCGTGTACAGGATCCCGATGTCCTTGTGGTTGGTCGTGACTAGCCAGCGCTTGACGGAGGTCGTCGGCGGTAGTTCGCTCATGCGCTCACCCCGCTCTGTGTCACAGCTCCGAGCCCGGAGGCCTCGATACTGGCGCTTTCGGAGCCGTTTCCGGTATTATCGTACCACTCTTCCCACTCGTCTTCCGGAATGACGGTTATCTGTCCTTCCATTGCGGAGTGACCCGGACCGCACAGTTCGAAGCACTCGACGGGGTACGTCGCCTCACCGCCTTGCGCTGCGACGTCCTCGGAGCTCACTGAGAACCAGTTCTCGTTGTAGTCACCGGGAATAGCGTCGGTCTTTATCCGCAAATCCGACGAGCCGAAGTTGTGCCAGACATCCCTTGAGGTCACATTAATATCGATTCGCTGGTCAGCGGGCACGATCAGTTCACCCCGTTCGGTGTGCCCGTTCGGGTACTCGTACTCCCACCCGTACTGGTAGCCTTCGACCATGATCTCGATGTCGCCCTCGTCGCCGGTGTCCGGTCCGTCCTCGACGTAGAGGAGTAGCCCGTACGAGTACACGACGAGGCTGATGACGACGATCGCGCTCAACCCGAACGAGAGGAAGAGCTTCTTCGCTTTCGGACCGCCCTGTCCCGTGGGGAGCTCGCCGACGACCGGCGCGTCGAACTCTTCGTCCGACCGGTTCCCGTCGTCGCGGTACTTGTACACGTTCCACAGCGTGTACGCCACGACGATGGTGCCGACGAGGGTGCCGAGCGCGAGGAAGACGAAGAAGATCTCGTCGAAGACCTCCGCCTGTGCGCGCCAGTCACTCCCCTGTTGTAGGATAACTGGATCTATCATGTTCGTCTGTCTGCCCTTGTACCTCCCTTGGCGATGGTACACTTATCTCTTGTGTAGCGGGCCGGGCGATCGGACGAGAGAGGCAGCGATTCAGGCACCCGAGCGGAGCCGGAGCCGCTCCGCCGACGAACCCGGCGACGGTCGAGCGGGACACGCAGCGAACGGCACGGGCGCACGTGTCGGAACGCGGGGAACTCGCGCGTCGAAGGGTATTTGTACGCGCGAACGGAGGCCCTAACAACGGATATCCATGACATCACTAACCCTCTTGAGTACGGGGCTGATGGGCCTCCTCGTCGTCGCCACCTTCGTCGCGGTCGCCGAGATCGGCGCGAAGCGAGCGGCGCCCGGTCGCGACGGCGGCGGCGGTAGCTACGAGGCGATCGTCGAGACGCTCGGCGACATCGCCCGGACGCCAGTCGTGTGGGCGATCTCGTTCGTGGGCGTCACCGTCCTCTTCGGCGGTAGCATCATCCTCGGCGTCGGGAGCTTCGGTATCCCGGAGGGGCTCGCCGGCACCCTAGTGAACGTCGCGTACCTGATCGTCGGGCTGCTCCTCGTTGGCTTCGTCTTCCTCGGCGCGTACTTCGCGACGCGGAGCCGCGGACTCGGAAACGCGCACGGCGTCGCCGCCGGCACCCTCGCGACCGGCGCCGCGTTCCTCGTCCTCGTCACGGTCCAGCTTCTCGTCGGCGTCGTCGGCTGATCGACGGGAAACGCGTTCTCTTCCCGGCGAAACCCTTCGACCGTCAGCGCCCGCTCTCGGCGCCGGAACCGCGGAGCCCGTCGTCGAGCCCGAGCCCGACGCGCGAGCCGTACCGGTCCCACACGACGACGAGGGACGGCACGAGCAGGATCGAACAGAGGTAGGCGTAGAACACGCCCAGCGCGAGCAGGACGCCGAAGTCGCGAAGCAGGGGGATCACCGCGAGCCACAGGACGCCAAGCCCGGAGACCGTGGTGAGCATGCTGCCTGTGAGCGCGCCGCCGGTCCCGGCGATGGTGACGTCGAGCGCCTCGTCGATCGGGAGCCCCTCTTGATACTCGTCGACGAACCGGTGGACGAAGTGGACGGTGTAGTCCACCCCGAGCCCGATCGACACCGAGAGGATGGGGGCGTTGATCGGCGTCAGCGGGATGTCGAACAGCCGCATCGACCCGATGAGCAGCCCGACGGTGACGAGGACGGGAACGAGGTTCAGGAAGCCGTAGACGGCCTTCCCCTCCAAGTACGCGTACGACAGCGCCAAGAACAGCGCCGTGAGCCCGAAGGCGGCGAACAGGCTCCGGATCGCCGACTCGGTCAGCAGGTCGATCACGGCCTCGTTGACCACGAGGGAGCCGGTCGGCACCGCTTCGAGCGGCGTGCGCTCGGCGAGGTCGCGCACGTCGGCGACCGCCTCGGAGTCGTCGACGCCCGGTTTGATCGTGAAGTCGACGCGCGCGCTGCCGCGGTCGGCCGCCACGTATCCTCGGGCGCGGCTCTCCGCGGAGGAGTCCAAGAGCGCGTCGTACACCTCGTCGACGTTGCGGTCGGGCACGCCGTTCCCGAGGCGGTCGTTGCGCTCTACCAACGCCGCGAACTCGGGGTCACGCGACGCGCGGTCGTCGATCACGGTGACGACGCTCGTCGCCTGCGCGCGGCGCTCGTCGGTCGTCGCGAAGGTCTCCGGCGGGTTCCGCGCGGTCCGGTCGATCAGTTCCAGGGCGTCGTCGTCTCTCACCGACTGGTCGATGTACAGCGTCACCGACCCCACGAAGTCCTGTTCGAACTCCTCCTCGAACAGCGTCAGCACGTCGAGGAACGTGTAGTCGGTCGGCGCGAACGGCTCTGGCAGCTCCGCGTACGTCTCCAACCGGTCTTGATCCGGGAAGAAGGCCTCCTGCGAGAACTCCGTGTCCACGCCGGAGCCGTAGGCGCCGCCGGCGGCGCCGCCGAGGAGGAGGAGCACGACGACCGCGACCGGAGCGATCCGCGAGAGGTCGACGCCGACGCGGAGGACGCGCGCGATCCGCGAGCCGCCGGTGCCGAGCGCGCTCGTGCCGAACTCCGGGATCGGGAGCCCCTCGCGCCACCGGTCAGAGAACACCTTCGCGGCCGGGAGGAAGACGCCGAAGATGATCAGCGTGAACGTGATCCCGGCGGCCGCGACGATCCCGAAGTCGCGGTTGGGGTCGAACGGGCTCGCGACGTTGGAGACGAGCCCGAACACGGTGGTGATCGTCACAAGCAGGAAGGCGATGAGCAGCTGGTCGGTCGTGGTCCGCATCGACCGCTCGATCCCGGCCCCGGTCGCCCGCTCCTCGCGGTAGCGGTTGACGATGTGGATGCCGAAGTCGATCCCGACCGCGAGCAGGAGCGGAAACACCGTCACGAGCGAGTTGGAGAAGGGGATCCCGGCGTACCCCATGAACCCGAACGTCCACAGGAGCGACATGAGCAGTGCTGACAGCCCGATCGCCATGTCGAACGGGTCGCGGTACGAGAAGATCAGGAACCCGACGATCAGGATGAGCGCCGCCGGGAAGACGATGATCGCGGTGTCGGTCAACAGCGCGGTTATCTCGGACTGGAGGACGCCGTCGCCGAAGAGGATCGCGTTCTCGCCGGCGACGTTGCCCGGGACGGAGTCGACGACGTCGACGCTGCGGGTCTGGAGCTCCGTCACCCGCGCCGTCGTCGCCGACGCCGGAAGGTCGTACGTGATCCCCACGATCGCGGTGTCGGCCGCCTGCGCGGTGGGGTTGTAGTCGACGGACACCTGCGCCGCGATCGCGCCCGTCGCGTCGGCGTCGGCGATGGCGGCCCGCAGTTCGGCGGGCGTCGCCTCGGCCACGGCGTCGCGTCGCTCGGCCGCGCTCGCGGCGGTCAAGTCCAGCTGTCGGGCGACCGCGTCGGCGTGGCTCGACGTCGACGCGACCCGGAGCGTCGACCGCGACTCCAGCCGGTGTTGGGTCTCCAAGGTCCGTAGCAGCGCGTCGCGAGAGAGGACGTTGTCGTCGGAGACGATCACCTGCGCGGAGGTGGCGGAGCCGCCGATCGACGTCTCGAACTCCTCGTCGATGTCGTCGAGCGCCCGCTGTGCGGGGATGTCCTGCGTGAACTGGTCCGTGCCGGCGTTCGTCTCGATGCCGGTCAGACCGCCCGCGAACGCGGCGGTCACGAGGATGAAGACCGCGATGACCGCCAGCGGCCGCTCCGTGACGACGCGGTCGATCTCCTCGATCAGCCGGTCGACGGCGGTCACGGTCGCCCCGCTGTCCGACGTTCACTCGTCGGCGACGGAAGGCTGGCCGACGGGGAGCGAAGGCGGTGGCGCTCCGTCGCGCGAACGGTGGCGTGTCCCCTCATCGGATCACCGCCGTCGGTACCAGACGGCGCCGCCGGCCGCGGCGACGACGAGCAGGGCGGCGACGGCGATCAGGCCGACGGGGCGCTCGCCGTCGTCGACGGCGGCGGTCACCGTGACCGGGACCTGCGTGATGTCGGAGATGCGGTCGTTGCCCCGCTCGTCCTCGTACCGGAAGTCGAGCTCGATCGGGTGGTCCTCGACGCTCGCCCCCGAAGCGGCGGACACCTCGAACCAGATCTCAGCGGACTCGCCGGGTTCGAGCTCGTCGACGAACGCCTCGTCGTTGACCGCCGTCAGCGGGCTGTCGGCGTAGAGTCCGGCGTTGATCGAGGAGAGCGTCTCCGGCCGCCGGTTCGTGATCGTGGCGTTGATTCGGCGGGTCTCGCCCGCCATGACGGTGGCATTCTCGACGGCCAGTTCGAACTCGGGCTGCCGGGGCGCCACCTCGACGCGGCGGGTCTTCTCGACCGAGAGCGTCGCGTCGCCGCTGTCGTACTCGGTGGTGAACCGGAACTGTCGGGGGCCGGGGTCGGCGCTCCCGCTCACGTCGGCGTCGAAGGTGAAGGTCGCCGACTCGCCGGCCGGGATCGTCGGGAGCGCGTACCGGCTCTCGCCGAGGCTCACGCGGTTACTCCCGGAGTCCGCGACGAGGACGGCGTTCTCGACGTCGAGCGGGCCCTCGTTCGTGATCGTGCCGGAGACCGTGCCGGAGTACCCGACTTCGAGCGTGCCGGAGACGTTGCGCAGCGCGAACGACTGCTCACGGATCGGAACGACGCCGGCGCGGGCGGCCGCCGCGGTCGCGTCGATTCCGTTCGGGTCGCGGTAGTCGACGGTCGAGGAGAGCGCGTAGGCGCCGCCGGGGAACGACTCCGCCACGGAGGAGTCGAACGTCACCGTCCGGTTCTCGCCGGGCGCCCAGTCGCCGACGAACGCCTGCCCGCCGCCCTGCCCGAGGGTGACGCCGGGCGCGGTCGTGGTGCCGGAGACGACCGCGTCGCGCGCGGTCTCGTCGCCGACGTTTGACAGCGTGACGGCCACGTCGCCGCTGCCGCCGACCTGCGCGTCGGTGTCGGTCTCGATGACCGCGAAGCGGGCGCCGTCGTCGACGACGATGGTCAGGTCGAAGTCCTCGATCCCGCGGCGGTCCTTGTGGTCGTTGAACTCGGGGATGATCTCGAAGGTGTACCGGTAGCGGGCCGTCGCTTCGACCTCGTACCGGCCGTCGGGCACGTCGTCGGGCACCGTCACGTCGAGCGGCACGGAGACCGGGCTCGCGGCGGTCCGAACGTCTCCGACCGGGATCTTGCCGTCCTCTACGTCGATCGGCACGCCGCTGTCGTCGATCTCGAGGGTGAGCCCGCGAGCGGTGGTGACGCGGGAGTCAAGCTGGTTGCCGATCGACATCTCGCCGGTGTTGACGATGTCGATCGTGAGGGTCGACTCGGCGCCGCTCGGAACCGTCCGCTGGGTGGCGAACAGTTCCAGCACGGGCGACCCGCGGACCTGTCTGGGGGTCGGATTCGACTCCGTCTGCGCGACGGTGCCGTCGGCGGTCGGACCGTCGACTCCCGACAACGCGGCGACGTCGCCGCCGGACGGCGCGCCCGCGCTCGGCGCCGCGGCGCCGGCGAGCGAGACGCCGACGAGCAGTGCGCTCGCCGCGACGACGGCGAGCGCGGCCGTCGCGAGCCGCGTCGGCCGGCTTATCGGTCACCTCCGCCGTCGCTTGGGGTGCGTTTGGTCGCGAACGGCGACCGGT
Source organism: Halorubrum sp. SD690R (assembly GCF_005435035.1). NCBI lineage: Archaea > Methanobacteriati > Methanobacteriota > Halobacteria > Halobacteriales > Haloferacaceae > Halorubrum > Halorubrum sp. SD690R. The sequence continues at coordinate 25,873 of NZ_SGTV01000024.1, forward strand.
CGTACCGCGGCGGAGCGTGACGAGTCATAGGTTCCTGTCAGTCGCCATCGACATAAGCGTGTTGAATGAACGTTCAATCAGGGCCGATATATAGTCGGCGCCAGTATCCAGAACATGGACGGACCGTTCGCGGAGCCGACGAACACGCGGGAAGCGATCCTCGGCGCGGCGTTCCGCGCGCTCCGGAAGCACGGGTACGCGAGCGTCACGATCCAGCGGATCGGCGACGAGTTCGACAAGAGCCCGTCGCTGGTGTACCACCACTACGACGGCAAAGACGACCTGCTCGTCGACCTCATGGGGTTCCTGCTCGACGAGTTCGAGGCCTCGATTTCCGACAGCGGCGACCCCCCGCCCGTCAGCGGCGGCGACTCGCAGCCGGTCGACGAGTCGGCTCCGAGCGCGAACAGCGACGGCGCCGAGGCGCCTCCGGAGCGCTCGGCCCGGGACGAGCTCGACATCTACCTCACGGCAGCGGTCGATCCCGCGTCCCTCGACGGCGCCTACGCACCGGACGCGCAGTTCGTCACGGTGATGACGGAGCTCCGCGCGCAGGCCGCGAACGACGAGGCGTACCGCGAGCACTTCGACCGCAGCGACCGGGTCTTCGGCGAGTACCTAGAGCGGCTCGTCCGCGAGGCCGCGGCCGAGACGGAGGCGCCCGACGGGCACGCAGCGGGAGCCAGCCCACCATCGGTACCTGTTGAGGAGGTCGTCGCGACCCTCCAGACGTTCGCGACCGGGGGGATGTTCCGCTGGACGACGACCAACGGAGGAGCTTGGGTCGACGACTCCCGTGCCGGGATCGACGGGTACCTCGAACGGGTCCTGCCGCTGGTGGAGACGGACGAAGCGGACTGAGTTCGCTCTCGGCGGCGACTGGCCTCGTTTCCGGCGGCTGCCGGGAGGAAGGGGACCGGTTCAGCGGTCGGTGACGCCGTCGGCGTCCATCCTGGAGACCTCCTCTTCGAGCCACTCGCGGAGCCACTTCACGCGTTTGATCCGCTGGTGGGCGATGCTCTCGGCGGTGTCGGAGACGACGCGGTCGGTATGGTCGTGCGCTCGCTGGAGCACGCGGTCGACCATCTTCGCGGAGTCCATGTGCGTGCGCGACTCGTACCCCATGCGCAACAGCATGAGGACCGCGCCGTTGGCGCCGACCTTGTCGAGCACGTCGGCCTCGATCAGACACCGGCTCTCGAGGGGCACGTCGTCGAGGTCGCCGGTGTACGAGTGGTCGACGACCGCCCCGCACACCTCCTCGATGAACGACTCGGGGTAGTTGCCGCGGCTCTGGAGGTACTCGCGGGTGACGCGCGCGCCGGCCTCCGCGTGGACGTCCTGCTCCGCCTCCAGCTTGGCGACGTCGTGAAAGACGGCCGCGACGCGGACCACGTCCACGTCGGCGCCCTCCGCCTCGGCGATCTCTGTCGCGAGGTCGACGACGTTGAGGATGTGGTTGAACCGGTACGACGCCGAGTGCCAGGGGTACCAGCGCATGCGCCCGCCGTCGTCCTCGCTCTCGACGCTGGCCGCGAGGTAGTCGCGGACGAAGCCTTTCATCTCCTCGAAATCCTCGTCGCTCACCTCCGTTTCCTTAATTTCGACGCCCACCGGGACCACCTCGGGCGAAAAGATCGTGATTCATTACCGTAGGCGAGGAGCGTTTCGGTCTTAGGCGTTACGACGGAGTCTTCGGGCGCGAGACGGCCGTCGCTAGCGGCCGCCTTCCGGCGATGCGGCGAGCGTTGACGCGACGCGAGACGCTTAACAGGGTCGCGGGCGCACCGACTGCTATGTTGAGTCCCTTCGGGAACGACGACCGCGCTCGGTTCCAGCGGGCCGCGGCGGTGAACGTCGCAGGCAACGCGGCGAAGATAGCCGTCGTGGGCGCGACGGGGCTCGCGTTCAACAGCGTGGCGCTGCTGGCCGACGCCGCGCACTCCGTCGCCGACCTCGTCGCCAGCGCGGTCGTGTTCGTCTGGGGGGGATCGCGGTACGAGAGCGCCGACGAGACGCACCCGCACGGCCACCAGCGGATCGAGCCGCTGACGGCGCTGTTCGTCGGCGCGACGGTGGCGGTCCTCGGGCTGCTCCTGTTGCGCGAGTCCGTGCTCGGGTTCGTCGGCCCGGTGGAGGTGCGGGCGAGCCTCCTCCTCGTCGGGGCGCTGCTGTTCGCGATGGCGGACATGTACCTGCTGTATCGGTACACGGAACTGGTGAACGCCGACCTGGGCTCGACGGCGCTCGCCGCCCTCGCGGTCGACTGTCTCAACGACATCTACACCACGATCGCCGCCCTGGTCGGCGTGTTCGGCGTGTTCCTGAACGTGCCCGTTCTCGATCCCGTCGCCGGCGCGCTCGTCAGCCTCCTCGTCGTCTACCAGGGGATCGAGATCGGCCGCGAGAACGTCACGTACCTCGTCGGGGGCGCGCCGCCGCCGGGCGACCGCGAGCGCGTGGTCGCCGCCCTCCGCGACAACCCCGCCGTCGAGGGCGTCCACGACCTGACCGTGTTCTACGACGGAACCGACCTGGAGGTCGAGGTCCACGTCGAGGTCGACGGGGAGATGACGCTCCGAGAGGCCCACAGCGTGGAGACGGAGCTCGTCACGACCCTGCGCGGACTGGAGGACGTCGGCGACGTCCACGTCCACCTCGATCCGTCCGGCCTCGGCGAGTGGAAGGACGCGCCGGAGGCGCCCGACTCCGCGGCCGATCGCGGGGACGACGCCGGCCCGCGAGAGTGACCGTCGGCGGGGGTCCGAAACCGCCGGTGTCGTGCGGGTTTTGCCCCCTCGTCACGTACAGATCGGTATGCTCGGTCGCCGCTGGCTGGAGATGACGTGGCGGGACGGACTGTTCGCACACTGGCCCGTCGACCCGTCGACCGTCGCCGCGGCGCTGCCCGACGGGCTCTCGGTCGCGACTCACGACGGCGACGCGTACCTCGGCGTCGTCCCGTTCGTGATGGAGGACATCCGTCCGCGCGGGGTCCCGCGAGGGCTGTCGTTCCCCGAACTCAACCTCCGGACCTACGTCGAGGGGCCGAACGGTCCCGGCGTCTACTTCCACAGCCTCGACGCCGACGATCGTCTCGGCGTCGCGGTCGCCCGCGGGCTATTCCGGCTCCCGTACTACCGCGCCGAGACCGACGTTCGGGGCACCGCGACGAGCGGCGGCGCGGGGCAGGGAGGCGTCGACGCGGACGCGCGCGATGCCGTCCGCTTCGCGAGCCGTCGCGTCCACGAGGGCGTCCCGCACGCGCGGTTCGACGCGACCTACGCGCCGGCCGGCGAGGCGTTCACCCCGGATATCGGGTCGCTGCCGGCGTTTTTACTGGAGAACTACCGGTTCTACACCGCGGGAGAGAGCGGGCGGCTGTACGTGGGCGAGATCGAACACGACCCGTGGACGCTGCGGCCGGCCGAGGCGGATATCCGGGCGAACACGCTGTTCGCGGCGAACGGCTTCGAGGCCCCCGACGGCGACCCGATCCTCCACTACGCCGAGCCGATCGCGGTCACCGCCGACCGGATCAGGCGGGCCTGACGCCGAGCGGAGCGTCCGCGGCCGGAAGCGACCGCGACCGGCCGGCTACGGGAACAGCCCGCGGTACTCGTGAGCCTTCGCGGTGCGCTCCAAGGCGAGCGTGTAGGCGGCGGTCCGCAGGTCGGGGAGCTCCTTCGTGTCGTACTGTTCGACGGTCTTGTCGAAGGCGCTCCCGATGCGCCGCTCAAGCTCGGCGTTGACCGTCTCCAGCGGCCACGAGAACTCCTGCGCGTTCTGGACCCATTCCAGGTAGGAGACGATGACGCCGCCCGCGTTCGCGAGGATGTCCGGCACGACCTGGATGTCGCGCTCGGTAAGCGCCTTGTCGGCCGCGACGGTCGTCGGGCCGTTCGCCGCCTCGACGACCGCCGACGCACGGAGGTCGTCGACGTTGTCGGCGGTGATCACGCCCTCGACGGCGGCCGGGATGAGCACGTCGACGTCGAGCGTGAGCAGCTCCGCGTTGGTGATCTGGTCGGGGTCGTCCCAGCGGGAGTCGGCGGTGCTCGCGCCGCCGCGGATCTCGCCCGCGACATACTCTTCGACCAGTCCGCCGGCGTCGACGTGCGCGCCGAGCGCGGCCACGTCGAGCCCGTCGGGGTCGTAGGCCGCGCCCGACACGTCCGAGGTGGCGACCACGTTGGCGCCCCCCTCGTCGAGGAGTCGGGCCGCGTTCGACCCGACGTTCCCGAATCCCTGAATCGCGATCGTCGCGTCCGACAGGTCGCGGTCGAGGTACTCGAAGAGCCGCTCCGTGACGAGCGAGACGCCGCGACCGGTCGCCTCCACGCGACCCGGCGTTCCGCCGATCTCAAGCGGCTTCCCGGTGACGACCTGCGGGACGGAGTACCCCTCGTACATCGAGTAGGTGTCCATCATCCACGCCATCGTCTGCGGGTTCGTGTTCATGTCCGGCGCGGGCACGTCGATCTCGGGACCGATCATCCGACGGATCCCCTCGGTGTACCGCCGGGTGAGCCGTTCGAGGTCGCGTTCGGTGAGGTCTTTCGGTTCGCAGATCACGCCGCCCTTGGCGCCTCCGTACGGGAGGTCGACCAGGGCAGTCTTCCACGTCATCCACCCGGCGAGCGCCTCGACCTCTCGCTGCGTGACCGTCGGGTGGAACCGAACGCCGCCCTTGAACGGCCCGCGGGCGCTGTCGAACTGACAGCGGTACCCCTCGAACACCTCGACCTCCCCGGACTCCAGCTCCACCGGGAGCGTCACCTTCAGCGTGCGTTCCGGGTGCTTGAGCCGCTCGAACACCCCGTGGTCCACGTCTGCGTACTCCTCGGCGCGGTCCATCTGGGCGAGCATGTTCTCGAACGGATCGTCGGCCATGGCGACCACGACTCGATCGTTCGTGATATTGGTTTCGGCAAGTTTCTCCTTTGATAAATGATAACAATCACGGCAATCGACGCCCGCGGATCGGCGCTCGCACGTCGAAGCCTTCCGGCCACGTCCGACCGGACTTATACGTCGGGGGGAACAAGCCGCGGACATGACACACGGACATGCGACGGGGGACCGTCGATGACGGCACAGACGCTCCATCCCCGAGTCCAGGTCGTGTGGGTCCTCCGCGCGGTGCTGCTGTCTGCGCTCGTCACCGCTCCCTTCGTCGGCGGCGCGTACTTCGAGTACCTCCCGCGGTGGGCACCGGTCGCCGTCGGGGGGGTCGTCCTGACGCTCACCGTCGCCCACGCGCTGTTGCGGTACCGACGCTGGAGCTACGAGATCCGCGAGGACGCGATCTACCTCGACCGCGGGGTGGTCACGCAGGTCCGGACGACGGTGCCGCTGGTGCGGATCCAACACGTCGACTCCCGCCGCGGCCCGGTCGAACGGACGGTCGGGCTCGCCTCCTGCGTGGTGTACACCGCCGGATCGCGGGGCGCGGACGTGCGGATCCCGGGACTCACGCCGGACGGCGCGAGCGACCTCCGCGAGGAGTTGAAGCGGCTGGCGATCCGCGCCGACGGGGAGGACGCGGTGTGAAGCTGGCGCCGCAGTCGGTCCCGTACCGCGCGCTCCAGAAGGCGGCCGGGACCGCCGTCGCGCTGTTCGTGATCGTGAACAGCGGCGGCTTCGGGCTCCCGTTGGCGGTCGGCGGGGGCGCCGCCATCCTCCTCGTCACGTTCGCCTACGAGGTCGCGTACTACCGCCGGTTCGAGTACGTCCTCACCGAGGACACGCTCGACATTTCCTCCGGCGTCATCTCGCGACGCGAGCGGGAGATCCCGTACCGGCGGATCCAGAACGTCGACGTGAGCCGCGGCGTGATTCAGCGGGCGATCGGCGTCGCCGCGGTCGACTTAGAGACCGCCGGCGGCTCCAGCACCGAGGGGTCGATCCGCTTCGTCACGCCCGACGAGGCGACGCGGCTCCAGCGCGAAGTCCAGCGCCGGAAGTCCGGACGCGCCCGCCGAGACGATGACGGCGAGGCGTCGGGGACCGACGCCGACGCGGTCGACCCCGGTGAAGACGACGCGTTCGGCCCCGACGAGGAAGTGTTGTTCGCCATCTCGCCCGGCGAGCTCGCCATGGTCGGCGCGCTGTCGTTCGACGGGCGCCTGATCGGGCTGCTGGCGTTCCTCAGCTCCGGGTCGTTCCCGGTGCTGTCGAGCTTCCTGCCGGAGACCTCGGCCGCCGCGCTGACCGCGACCGCGATCGTCGGGGTCGCGGCCCTCTTCATCGCGTCGTGGCTCATCGGCGCGGGCGTCGCCTTCTCGAACTACTACGGGTTCCGGCTCTCGCGGGCCGGCGACGAGCTGCGCTACGAACGCGGGCTGTTCCGGCGATACAGCGGGTCGATCCCGACGGAGAAGATCCAGGCGCTGCGGATCACCGACAACCCCGCCAAGCGCGCGCTCGGCTACGCGAGCCTCTCTATCGAGACGGCGGGATACGCCCCCGGACAGGGGAGCGAATCGGGCAACCAGTCCGCCGTCCCGATCGCCGCCACCGACCGCGTCTACCGGCTCGCACACGAGGTCGAGTCGTTCGGGACGCCGGAGTTCAACCGCCTGCCGAAGCGGATCCGCTGGCGGTACGTCATCCGGTACACGCTGATCGTCGGCGTCCTCACCGGGATCGCGTACGGCGTGAACTGGTACGTGTCGCCGTCGATCCCCTGGTACGGGGCGGCCGCCCTCCTCCTCGCCGTCCCGCCCGCGGCGCACCTGAAGTGGAAACACCGCGGCTACTGGGTCGGCGAGGACCACCTCCTCACGCGGAACGGGTTCTGGAGCCGGACCGTCGCCGTCGTCCCGTACTACCGGATCCAGAACGTGATCGACAGCCGGACCGTGTTCCAGCGCCGGTGGGGCGTGGCGACGATCGTCGCCGACACGGCGGGCACCGGTTCGCTGACCGGCAGCGACGCGGCCGCCGTCGACTTCGAGGTCGGCGAGGCCGAGGCGCTGAAGCAGACCCTCACCGAGCGCCTCGCGACCGCCGTCGCGGCCCGCCGAAGCGACGGGGCCGACTCCTTCGAATGGCTCGACGGCGACGACGGGGGAGAGGACGGAGTCGACGAGACGGACGGAAGCGTCGGGAGTCGCACAGAGGAGGGGAAGCCCGCCGAAGACGAGGAGCCCCCTGGAGGCGAGAAGCCCGCGGGAGACGAGAGGGGCGGCGTCGGCGAGGGTGGCGTAGGGAGCGAGGACGCCGGCGACGAACCCGACGACGACGTGGTCGCCGACGCCGAGGCGGACGACGTTGCGAGCGAGGCGTCGTCCGAGGAGGACCTCGATATCCCCGAGGACGGCGTCGTCCGGCCCGACTTCTCGCCGAGCGATCGCGATTACTCGGAGCCCGCGGAGCGGATCGACACCGGAGAGTACGCGGTCGACCAGAACCCGTCGGACGCCGACGTGGCGCACGGGCCGGGATCCGGCGAGGAGCGCGAGGCAGACGGAGACGCGGCGGACGGCGATCGCGACATCGCGGACGGCGACCGCGACGGGGAGGGCGAGACTCCAGACGACCGCTGAGGGGCGTGGCCCGCGCGGCCCCGCCCGCTCACTCGTCGAGGAGCTGTTGTGCGATCGTGTTGCGGAGCACTTCGCTCGTTCCCTCGTATATCTCCGAGAGCTTGGCGTCGCGGTAGAACCGCTCCGCGGGGAAGTCCTTGGTGTAGCCGTAGCCGCCGTGGATCTGGATGCCCTCGTTGGCGACCTCCCGGGCGATCTCCGAGGCGTACAGCTTCGCCTGCGCGGCCTCCTTGATGTAGTCCTCGTCGCGCATCTTCAGGTCGGCCGCCTCGTGCATCAGCAGCTCCGCCGCGCGCGCCTTCGTGTCCATGTCGGCGAGCTTGTGCTGGATCGCCTGGAAGTCGGAAATGGGGCGGTCGAACTGTTCGCGCTGTTGGGCGTAGGATTTCGCCTCGTTAAGTGCCGCGCGCGCAATCCCGACCGACCGGGCCGCGATGGTGATGCGCCCGCCGTTGAGCGTCTTCAGCGCGTGGACGAACCCGTCGCCCTCCTCGCCGAGCAGCCGGTCCTCGGGGATCCACATGTCGTCGAACCGGAGCTCCGCGGTCGGACATCCCTTGTCGCCGAGCTTGTCCTCCGTCCCCTCGACGATGAACCCGTCGTCCTCCTCGGGGCGCACGACGAACGAGGAGATGCCGTTCCGGCCGGCGTCGGGGTCGGTCTTGGCGAACAGGGTGACCGTGTCAGCGACGGAGCCGTTCGAGATCCAGAGCTTGCCGCCGTTCACGACGTAGCCGTCGCCGTCGCGTTCCGCGGTGGTCGACATCGCCGGCACGTCGGAGCCGGCCTCCGCCTCCGAGAGGGCGAACGCGCCGATGTCCTCGGCGGTGTTTAACGCGGTGAGGTACTCCTGCTTCTGGGCCTCGTCGCCGAACTCGTAGAGCATGTTGCCGGCCAGCGAGGTGTGGGCGGCGACGACCGTCCCGAGCCCGCCGGAGCCGCGGGAGATCTCTTCGAGCCCGATCGCGTAGCTGTGGTAGTCGAGGCCCGCGCCCTCGTACTCCACCGGGAACGGCATGCCCATGAGACCGAGGTCGGCCATCTCCTCGACCAGGTCGGCGGGGAACTCGTCGGTCTCGTCGATCTCGGCCGCGCGCGGAACGACCTCCTCGTCGACGAACTCCGCGACGGTGTCGCGTATCTGACGCTGCTCTTCGGTGAGCGTGAACTCCATACCCGAGCCTTTGGCCGGGCGGACTTAGCCGTTTCCACACGATTGTACACGGGTCGTCGGTTCGTCGGAGCTAACGGGAGTCGAGTCGTGCGATTTCGGCCGCCCGTCCCGCGGTCGACGCCCGGCGGACGTTCCACGAGGGTTTTTATGCGTTGTGCCGTAAATACCGGCAACTGAATGAGCGGACGAGAACACGGCCCCGGCGAGGCCGACCTCGAGTGGTGTCACGAGGCGGTCCAGGGGGTCTCGCGGACCTTCGCGCTGACTGTCGACGTGTTAGAGGAGCCGATGGCGTCGCAGATCTGCGTCGGCTACCTCCTCTGCCGCGTCGCCGACACGGTCGAGGACGCGGGTCATATCCCGCCGGACGCCCAGAGCGACGTGTTGCGGACGTACCGGCGATCGATCGATCCGGACGACGAGACGGACATCGCGGCGTTCCGCGCGTCGGTCGACGAGTGGCTGCCCGCGGAGCGCGACGACGACTGGACCGTCGTCGCCGAGGCGCCCACGATCGCTGCGACGTTCGAAGAGCTCGACCCGGAGGCCCAGGATGCCATCGTCCCGCCGGTGTTGGAGATGGTCGACGGGATGGCGATGTTCGTCGAGCGTCACGCGACCGAGGGCGGACTCCGCATCGACGACCGCGACGAGTTGGAACAGTACTGCTACTACGCGGCCGGCACCGTCGGCAACCTCATCACGAACCTGCTCACCCGCGGCGACCTCACCGAGGAGCGCGCGACGCGACTGCGGGAGACCGCCGAGGAGTTCGGCCTCCTCCTCCAGCTCGTCAACGTCTCGAAGGACGTCTACGACGACTACACCGAGGAGAACAACGTCTACCTCCCTGCCGAGTGGCTCGAGGCCGAGGGCGTCGAGCAGGAGCGCGTTGTCCACCCCGAGAACCGCGAGTCGTCCGCGCGGGTCGTCGGCCGGACCGCGGACTACGCCCGCTCGTTCCTCGACGACGCGCAGGCGTACCTGGAGACGATGCCGCTGTCGAACGGGAACACGATGGAGGCGTGGACGGTCCCGTACCTGCTCGCGGTCGGTACCCTCCGAGAGCTCGGGACCCGCCCGGAAGACGCGCTCACCGAGACCGGCGTGAAGGTGTCCAGACAGGAGGTGTTCGCGGTGATGTCCGCGGCGAGCGACGTCGGCCGCGACTCGCTCGCGGAACTGCGCCAGACCATCGCCCGGACGCCGTTCCACCGCGCGGTCGGCTCGGCGGACTGAGCCGCCGCGCGTCGCCGCCGCTTTCGTTTTTCCCCGGCATCCCTCGTCGCTCACAGCCGCGACCGCGCCCGGGACACCGCGGGAACGCGCACGCCCGTCGTCTCCCCGAGCGCCTCGGCCGCGCTCAGCAGCCACTCCGCGCGCTCGACACGGGAGTCGAGGTCGCCCGGACCGATCCGGTACCGCTCGACCAGCTCCTCGACGGTCGCGCCCCCGATCCACTCGTCTAGGATGCGGGCGGTCTTCACCGACTCCAGCCACCCCTCGAAGTCGTCCGGGTCGGTCATGTCCGTCGTCAGCTGTGCGGCGTTGCTCCGGGCGAACTGGTAGATGTCGGCCCGCTCGGCGTTGCCGAGGTAGGTGTCCTGCATGTCCGGCGTGTCGCAGATCACCTCGAAGGCGGTGAGCGTCGTCGCCTCGGACAGGTCGGCCGCCGCGCGGAGGCCGGCGACGATCCGCTCGCCGGTCTCCGGGCGGACGTACTGCTTCGAGGTCGTCTCGCCGACCGCCGTCGCGACGAGGCGGTAGTCCTCGACCCCGCCCGTCTCCCGCGCGACCATCTCGGCCGCAACGAGGTCGTCGACCGCGACGGCGACGGCGTCGGCGAGCCCGCCCGCCCCCGTCTCCCGCGCGTAGAACGTCCCCTCGAACACGTCGAGGATCTCCGACTCGGTCGCGGCGAACCCCGTCGCGACCGCCGCGAGCACGTGCGTCCGGAGCGCGCCCGGCTCGGCGAGCTGCGACTCGACGGCCTCGGGCTCGCCCTCGACGTAGCGCTCGCGAACCTCCCCTCGAGTGTCGGCGTCGGCGACGAGGACCGCCTCCCCGTGCGGGTCGAGGCCGGGCCGACCGGCGCGGCCGCACATCTGGTGGACCTCGAGCGTCGGGATCCACGCCATGCCACCCTCCCCGTACCGGCGCTGGTCGCGGACGACGACGCGGCGCGCGGGCACGTTGACGCCGGCCGCCAACGTGGGCGTGGCGCAGATACAGGCCACGTCGCGCTCGCGAAACGCCGACTCGACGACGGCGCGGTGACCCGACCGGAGCCCGGCGTGGTGGAACGCGACGCCTGTCCGCAGGCAGTCGGCGAGCTGTCGGCCGGTGAGCGTGCCGTCCACGTCGGTCGCCTCCTCGGCCGCCGCGGCGGCCGCCTCGTCGATCCCCAACTCCGCGGCGAGGCCGTCCTCGGCGAGCCGCTCGGCGAGGTCGACCGCCTCGCGGCGAGAGCGGACGAAGGCGAGGCACTGGCCGCCGTCCGCGACCGCGTCGGCGACCAGCGCGGCCGTGACCTCGGTCGGATCGTTCTCGTCGTCAGCGTCCCCGTCGCCGTCGATTTCGGTCTCGTCGAGGTCGACCGAGAGGCTCGTGCCGTCGTCGAAGTCGACCTCGCCGCCGACGGCGACGCCGGTCCGGAGGTCGACCGGCCGCCACTCGGACTCGACGAGCGCGGCGTCGAGCCAGTCGGCGATCGCCTCGGGGTTGTCGACCGTCGCCGACAGCGCGACCGTCTGGAGGTCCGGATTCCGGCGTCGGAGCGTCGCCAGCGTCACTTCGAGGGTCGGTCCGCGCCCCGTCGCGCCGAGCAGGTGGACCTCGTCGACGACGACGCAGGCCAGCGCGTCGACCCACGAGGCGCCGTTGCGGATCGCCGAGTCGACCTTCTCGCTCGTAGCGACGACCACGTCGTTGCCGGCGAGCGCCTCGCCCGTCGCGTCGAAGTCGCCGGTGGAGATGCCGACGTCGACGCCGGGGAGCGCCGCGAACGTCTCGTACTTCTCGCGGGCGAGCGCGCGGAGCGGGCAGACGTAGAGCCCGGGGCCGTCGGCGGTCAGGAGCGCAAGTTGTGCGACGAGTGTCTTGCCCGAGGCGGTCGGCACCGCCGCGACGACATCGGCGCCCTCGCAGACGCCCGCGTCGACCGCCGCGCGCTGCGGCGGGTACAGTTCGCGCACGCCGCGCTCGGCGAAGTGGTCGACGACGCGTGACGAAAGCGGCAGGTCCCGGACGCGCATACGAACACGCCTTCGGCCGGATCGCTGATAAAGAGTCCGCGGCGCCCCCTCTCGAACCCGTTCGGTCGCCGACTACCCGTCGGCGTCGAAGTCTTGGAACAGCTTCTCGTAGTCCTCGTCGTCGGTCGCGACCGCGTCGCGCGACTCGTCGGCCCGCTCGCGGAGCTCGTCGATCCGACCGGTGAGCCGCTGGTACTCCTCGTTGTCCGCGAGGTCGCTGGCGCTCTTTTCGGACTCCAGCATCGCCTTCTTGGAGGTCAGCGAGAACAGCTCTTGGACCTCCGAGTCGTACTCGCCGCGCCGTAACAGCCCTTCGACGGTCTCTCGGAGCGTCTCGCTCGTGACGGGCTTGACGAGGTAGTCGTCGAACCCCATCTCGAGGATGTCGAAGTCTGGCTCGACGGCGGTGACCATCGCGACCCGACAGTCGATGCCCCGTTCGCGGACGGCCGTGAGGACCTCGTCGCCGGAGAGACCCGGCATGCGTCGGTCGAGGAGGATCGCGTCGACCTCGTCGTCGACCTCGTCGAGTTGGTCGAGCGCCTCGCGGCCGCCGTACGCGGTCCGGACGCGGTACTCGTCGCCGAGCCAAGCGGCGTACAGGTCAGCCAGATCGGGTTCGTCCTCGACCACGAGGACCAGCGGCGGTTGCTCACTCATGGATGACGGGAGCGAGGGGGTGTTCGCTCACACGTTTCGTCTCTCCGCTGGCTATATTAAAATACCTCTTCGAAGCGCCACGCTGATCGGTCGCTCGGCCGGACGCGATCGGACGAGACGCGACCGGAGTCGACGAGGCGCAGCGCGACGCGGTGGGGGGCGACCCGACAGGGACCGCGCTCGGTCGGCGGTCGGTTCCGGTTACTCGTCCGGGCTGTAGTTGGGCGCCTCGTCCGTGATCATCACGTCGTGCGGGTGGCTCTCGCTCTGGCCCGCGGTCGAGACGCGGACGAACTCCGCGCGCTCGTGGAGGTCGGGGACGGTCTCCGCGCCGACGTACCCCATCCCGGAGCGCATCCCGCCCGTGAGCTGGTGGAGCTCGGAGGCGAGGCTCCCCTTGTACGGGGTCGCCGCCTCGACGCCCTCGGGGACGAACTCCTCGTCTTCGTCCTCCTCTTTGAGGTAGCGGTCGCCGCCGCCGGACTTCATCGCGCCGACCGACCCCATCCCGCGGTACTGCTTGTACTTCTTCCCCTGCATCGTGATGACGCGGCCGGGGGCTTCGTCGGTGCCGGCGAAGTACGAGCCGAGCATCACGGCGTCCGCGCCCGCCGCGATCGCCTTGATCGCGTCGCCGGAGTACCGGATCCCGCCGTCGGCGATCACGGGCACGTCGTGCTCGGCGGCGACGTCCGCGACCTCCGCGACCGCGGTCATCTGGGGCATGCCCGCGCCGCTGACGACGCGCGTGGTACAGATAGAGCCCGGTCCGATGCCGACCTTCAGCCCGTCGGCGAAGTCGACCGCGGCCTCGGCGGCCTCGCGCGTGCCGACGTTGCCGACGACCACGTCGGCGTCGACGGTCGCTTTGATCGCCTCCGCCGAGTCGAGCACGTTGAGGTTGTGGGCGTGCGCGCAGTCGATGAAGATGACGTCTACGCCGGCCTGATCCGCCGCGACGGCGCGCTCCTCCTCGAAGGGGCCGACGGCGACCCCGGCGAGCAGGCGCCCCCGGTCGTCGCGGGCGGCGTCCTCGTGTTCGCGGCGCTGGAGGATCCCCTGCATCGTCACCAGCCCGACGAGCCGCTCGTCGCCGTCGACGATGGGGACGCGCTCGATCTTATGATCGTACATCAGTTCGAGCGCCTCGCGCGCATCGACGTCGTCCGGGGCGGTGATCACCTCGTCGGTCATCGCCTCGCGGACGGCGTCGTCCTCGCCGACTTCGAGGTAGGGCCGGATGTCGGTTCCGGAGATGATACCGAGGACCGTGTCGTCGTCGGCGACGACCGGCGCGCCGGAGACGCCCTGCCGCTCCATCACCTCGTCGGCCTCGCGGACGGTGTCGTCGGGCGAGACTGTGACGACGTTCTCGCGGCGGATGACGAGCTCGTGCGCGCGCTTGACGCGCTCGACCTCGGCGGCCGTCTCCTCGGCGGTCATGTTGCGGTGGAGGACGCCGAGGCCGCCTTCGCGGGCCATCGCGATCGCGAGGTCGCTCTCGGTGACGGTGTCCATCGCCGCCGACAGCACGGGGACGGTGAGTTCGACGTGCTTCGACACGCGCGTCGTCAGGTCCGCGTCGTCGGGCTCGACCCGACTCTCTTTCGGACGGAGGAGCACGTCGTCGAACGTCAGCGCTTCCGGGACATCGAGCTTCGCCGAGAATCGGCCAGAATCTGTCGCCATATAATCCGTCATGAACGGCCGATGAAAAGCGTTGCGAGACGGCACGGACGTGGTTGTTGCTCACATTCGAATCCCTATTATATACATGATCATGGTTATCAATCGGCCGAGACGCGATCGGTTCGAGAACGATTGAGTCCGTTCGGCCCGTCGAAGCCGCTCTGCGTCCGGAGTGAGAGCCGGAGCCGAGAGATGATCGGAGAAGCCCCGAAAGCGGCGACGGTTCCTCGTCGGAGCCGCGCGTTCACCGTGAATACGTCGTGTCATGCGGACGCGTCTCACACAACCTTTAACGCGACCGAAACACGTATATCAGGTATGGACTCCGACAGTCCCGTGAACGCGCGTATCGCCGGCCAGTCGAACGCCGACCTCGGCGTCCGCTTCACAGCCGGCAATCCGCGCAAACCCTTTACATGGGCTCGTCGGACCTCCCGCGGCGTGGACTCCGCGTGCTGGTCCCCGGACCACTGCGAGTCGCACGCGTCCCACCGCCACCCCGACGGTCAGGGCTATCGTCCCTAAATGAGCACGTCACGTCACCCGGTCGCCCTGCGATTAGAACAGCAGGTCGGGAGCGCGACGAAGTTGCTCGCGACCGTGATGGTCCTGCCGCTCATCGACGGCATCTTCCCCGCCCTCGTCGTCGCCGGCGTCCTCGGATCGGCCACCGGCGTCGTCGAGACCGGTATCCTGATCTTCGGCGGCTCCGCGACCGCTGCGGTGATCCTCGCGGAGATGGACGGGACCCGTCGGGAGATGGTCGCGTCCGTGCTACTGATCGGCGCGGTGATCATCCCGGTCGCCGCCGTCGAGGCGGCCCTCGCGCCAACTCTCCAGGAGCTGCTCAACCTGCCCGTCTTCGAGCGGTTCGCCGGGCTTGTCATCCTGACGATCGCCGCGAAGACCGCTAGCTCGGAAATCGGCGAATACCTGCCGAGCCCGGGCGTGATCATCGGACTCGGCCTCGTCGCGAGCTTCGAGCCGTCGGGGTTCGCCCTGCGGACTTCGACCGAGTACGTCGTCAACGGCACCGCGGCCGCCGCCGTGGGCGTGGCGTTCGCGCTGTCGATCGCGCTGCTGTCGCCGCACCTCCGCGGCCGCGTCGACATCGATCGGTTCCGGTTCGGCTCCGCGGTCGCGCTGGGCGTGCTCGCGCTGCCGATCCTGCTCGGCCCGTTCGACCTCATGCAGACGGAGGCGCCCGTCGCGCTCGCGGTGCTCGCGGTGACGACCCTGTTCGCGTACGACCCGAACTCGGAGGGAGAAGAGGGCGCCGCCGGGGACGACGAGGCGCCCGACGACGACGCGCCGGACGGTCCCATCGACGGCGCGGACGAGTCGGACGCCGACCCCACCGACGCCGACGAAGAGTCGGAGGAAGCGCCGAGCGAACCGCCGCTCGACGCGCCGCCTGAGGGGCCCTCCCCGATCGTCGACGACGACGTCGCCGTCCTCGCGAACGGGGGCGAGAGTCGGGACGCCGACGACGACGGGGCGGACCCGTTCACCGACGACGACTCCCGCGCGCCGTGGCTGTAAGCCCGGCGTAGCCGGCGACCGACATATCCGATTTCTGCCCCGGATCGCACGGCTCCGTGATCGCCCCGCGTGTCGCCGGGGTTTAGGTACTCGACCCCGAACGGACGGTATGTCGAACCGCGTCGTTCAGGGGCGGATGGTGACGCCCGAGAAGCTCGCAGAGCTGATCGAAGGAGAGTCCGTGCTGGAGGCCGAACCGATCGCAGACGCCGACCGCGACTGCCCGGAGTGCGGCGGGGACGTCATCTCGGTCGGGTACATGCCGAGCGTGACCGAGTTCGTCACCGGGTACAAGTGCCAAGACTGCGACTGGAGCGACGACGACCGAGAGTAACGCCGGTCGGATCGCCGCCGTGTCGCGCGCGTTCGCTCGCCGCCGCCACGTCGTCGGATCGTCCGTGATCGAAACCCCTTTATCCGCGTTTCGGCAACAGACCAATGCGAGATCACACGGGGCTGTGGCCAAGCCAGGCATGGCGACTGACTCCAGAGGCTTGCGCCCGGGACGACACTCCAGACTGATATACCGAGCGGCCGACTGATCATCGGTCGCGTTGACGACCCTCTGGAGTTCCGAGGCGCACCGGAGATATCAGTCGATCGGGGGTTCAAATCCCTCCGGCCCCATACCCTTGCTTCAGAGGTCCCAGTCGGCGGACTACAGTAGCTCGCTGAGTCCGTGCTTGGGAGCCGGCGTATACACGATACATATAGGAGCAGATGTTGGCAATATAGCTCATGGACGATGTCACCGTTGTCGTTCCGGCCTACGACGAGGCGGGTCGGATAGGGCCGGTCGTTCGTGATCTCGTCGACGAGTATGCCGTGCTGGTCGTGGACGACGGCTCGACGGACGCCACGGCGGCGGAGGCCGAGGACGCGGGAGCGGACGTCGTTCGACAGCCGGAGAACGCGGGCTATATCCGCGCGCTGAAACGCGGGTTCCGAGAGGCGACGTCCGAGATCGTCGTCACGTTCGACGCCGACGGGGAACACCGTCCCGAAGACGTCGACCGTCTCGTTCGACCGGTCAGAGACGGCAAGTTGGATCTGGTTCTCGGTGCCAGATCGACCATTCCGCGCCCCTCGGAACGGCTACTCAACGAACTGGCGCGGTTGAAGATCGACGTGCGGGACTCGGGTACGGGGTTCCGCGCGCTCCGTCGCGAACTGGCCGTGTCGCTCGATCTCGACACGGCCTGTACCTGTGGGACGTTCGTGTTAGAGGCGGCCGCCAACGGGGCGAGGATCGGAGAGGTTCCCGCAGAGACGCGCTCGATTCAGAAACCGCGCGGGATCGCTTGGAAACACGGCAGACAGCTCTTCCACGTGCTGCGGTACCTGATGCTTGCCCCACGTCGGTCGTAGGCGCTGGACGTAGTCGCGATACGTATCGGGGACGTTGTGTCTGGATCCCTACGCGTCGACGAACGGGTTCGAGAGCTTCTCGCCCCCTCTTGTGGGCGCCGTGGTGCCTGTCCGCGACGGCGGATCGCGCTCACCGAGGCCGACGGGAGTGATCGGTCGAGACGGCTTCGACGGGTATCGACCGCGTCTCGCGAAGCGTCGGCAAAGTTCCGGTCAGCGGCGAGCCACGATCCGCCCGGCGAGCAAGCCGACGAGCGCGATCATGCCCGCCATCGCGAGGTAGATCGCCAGTCCGATCGCCTCGCCGTTCGCCCCGTTCAGGCCCGCCAGTCCTAGGAACACGACGGCGATGACGGCGTGAAGCGTGAACACGCCAGACGGGACGTTCGCGCCGAGATCGAATCCGAGGTCCATACCCTCGCTTCGGCCACCGTCGGAAAAAGTCGTCCGGTCGGACGCGCGCCATCGACGCGCTCGCCGCCGACGGGGCCGCCACACTAAAGCGACACCGACCCGAGGGCTAGCCCGATGACCGACGCCCGCTCCCGACGCGAGTGGCTCGCCGCGGTCGGCGCAGCGACGACCACCGCCGCGGCCGGCTGTGCCTCGCTCGACAACCCGCCCGTGGACGAGCCCCGCGAGGCCCCGGACGTAGACCCCGGCGCGGGGGACGCGACGCGACAGACGATACCTCCGGGCGTGGCGCAGTTCCGCGGCTCGCTGGAGCGGTGGGGGTACTACCCGGACGAGACGGTGCCCGACGCGGTCGAAGAGGCGTGGCGGATCCCGGCGGTCAACACCGGCGACCACAGCGCGGCGAAGGCGAGCGCGGTGCCGACCCCGGACGGCGGCGTCGTCCTCCCGGGCGACACGGGGGACCTCCTCGCGATAACGACCGACGGGGACGTTCGCTGGTGCGGCGAGACCGACGCGGGAGGGCGCGGGATCCACGGGACGCCCGCGGTCGCGGACGGTCACGCCTACGTAGGCGCGTACGACGGCGTCCTCTACGCGTTCGCGCTCGACTCCGGCGACCTGAAGTGGTCGACCGACCTCGGCGGCTCGATCGGGTCGAGCCCGCTGTACCTCGACGGGGAGCTGTACGTCTCGGTCGAGTTTCCAAACCCCGAAGGGCGGCTGTTCGCGGTCGACGCGGCGACGGGCGACGTGACGTGGGAGGAGCCCGACCACCGTCCCACCGACCACCCCCACTCCTCGCCCGCGATCTCGCTCGCCGCCGGCCGGATGGTGTGCGGGTCGAACGACGGCTACTGCTACTGTTGGAGCTTCCCGGAGCTGGAGTTCCAGTGGCGCTTCGCGACCGACCCGCCCGCGTCCAACGACGGCGAGATCAAGGGCCCGATCGCGACGTACGACGGCGCCGCCTTCTTCGGCTCGTGGGACTTCAACGTGTACCGCGTGGACCTGGAGACGGGCGAGGAGGACTGGCGCTTCGAGACGGGCGACCTCTCGATGACGGGGCCCGCGATCGACCCCGAGCGCGACGTGGTGTACATGGGCAGTCACGACGACCACCTGTACGCGCTCGACGCGGCGACGGGGGACGTGGAGTGGCGCTTCCGGACCGGCCGCCCGCTCACCGGCTGCGCGACGGTCGCCGGCGACCGCGTGCTGACGGGGTCGAAGGACGGCACGCTCTACGCGCTGGAGGCCGACTCCGGTGACGAGGTGTGGCGCGTCGACCACGACGGCTGGATCACCAGCGCCCCCCGCGTCGTCGACGGGGAGATTTACTACGCCGAGCGCGCTCCCGACCCGGAGGGGGGAGACACCGACGGCGGCGGGTACAAGCTCGTCGCCGCGGAGTGAGCGGCGTGGCTGCGGTGGAGGACCGCCAAGACCGCTCACGGCCGCGGTCGATCGGGTAGCTCGAACACCTCCTCGATTCGGGCGTCGAACTCTCGCGCGATCCGCCACGCGAGCTCCAGGGAGGGGTTGTACTCACCCTTCTCGACGTAGAGGACCGTCTGCCGGGTCACGTCGACGCGGTCGGCGAGTTCGGCCTGCGTCAACCCCGCTTCTTCGCGGAGCTCCCGGATACGCGTCTCGAACTCCACGGTTACGCCTCCACGCCCCGCCGTCGGACCCAAGCCCGCGTGCCGTGGGCGACGGAGGAGACGCAGATCGCGACGGCGGCCCACACCACCACGACGCGGGCCTGCGCGTAGGCGGTCGCCGCGACGCCGGCGAGTCCGCCCGTCGCCTCCAGAGCGGACCCGAGGAGGAAGACGGCGAGCGCGGCCCCGAACAGCAGCATCACGGCGCGGCTCGCGGCGGTCCGCGTGATCTCGCGGGTGCGCTCGTCGATCGGCGTGTGACCGACGCGGTCGGCGAGCGTCCGGCTGACCGGGAAGAACGCGACGAACAGCACCGCGCCGCCCGCGATGAGCGGGGCCGATTCGCGGGCCAGTCCGAGGTTGAGGGTCAGTACCGTCACGAGCATGTGAACGGCTCGTCCGATGCGGTATCGCGTCTGAGGTCGCATGGAGTGGTCACCTCTAGATGTAAATTTGATCTAACGTTATATATTTCTTACTCTGCTAACCGGCGCGAGACCCCTCCCTCGCGAGAATTGCGTCAAATATCGGGCAGCGGGCCGTCGGTAAGGAGATCACGAGCCCGCTATCGACGGCGGGGGCTGTCGTGGCCCAGCCCGCAAGGCAGGTCGTACTCGAAGGAACCAGCGGTGAGATGGAACCTGCGAACTCCCGAAGACGTGGACCTACCCCTCAGTGATGAAAGCCCACGAGTGTAGTCGTGGGAGAAGTCACAACACGTCGCCGATCCGGACCGGCTCGCCGTCGAGTTCCGGGTCCTCGGCGACGATCGTCAGGACCTCGTGGTCGGTGACGTCCCGGTACGACTTCCCGGTGGCCTCCTCGATCAGCGCCTTCTCCAGTTCGAACTCGGTCCCCTCGTAGACGACGTCGACCCCGCGGTCGGTGAACGTCAGTTCGGTACGCATGCGCTCAGATACTCGACGAGAGGGGATAAGCGGCACGAACACAGGGAGTCGGCGGTTTCGAGGTGTATCACGAGACCTGCCCGCGGCGAGTCGGCCGTGGGTCCGGGTCAGATCGCGTTACAGGCAGTGTCGTGGCCGGACTCGCAGAGTCGTTCGAGCGTCTCGCAGGCCTGTTCGTTCCCGTTCGCGCAGAGGCGGCGAGCGAGCGCGACCGTCGCGGCCGAAGTGGAATCGGCGTTCGCGTCCTCGCCGTCGCTATCTTCCGAGTCGGCGGCGGCGAGCCGATCGGGACCGCGCGTCCGTTTCCGGCGGTTGCTCCGCGTCGAACGGCTAGATCGGTTCGATAGTTTATGCCTCCGTGGCATAGAGTAACACACGCCGCGGAAACAGATAAATCCGAATCGGGTGTGCGAACTGTACGCACATCGGCCACGGCCGGTCGGCGGCGAGTCGCGTCGAAGCGTGACAGGAGAGGGGCAGTTCAGTCGTCGTCCTCGTCGCGCATCTCGGAGAGGCGGCCGACGAGGTCGTCGGTGTCGGCGTCGCCCTCGATGGAGACCTCACCGTCGTGGTCGTTCTCGTGGACGTTCACCGCGTCGTCCTCGTCGGTATCGACGTCCTGATCCTTCTGTTCGCTCTCGTCGTACGATCCGAATCCCATACCTGTCCGTTTGGCGGCGCACTGAAAAGCACCGCGACCGCGATCCCGTGCGAGAGCGATTCACTCGCGTCCGACGTTCGTCCGACGCCCCGTACCGTTTATACGCGCGGGGCGACTGCTCCCGGTGTGTCGCTGCGAGGAGGCGGCCCGATAGAGGAGCTCGCGATCCCCTCGGGGACGACCGTCGAGGAGCACGACGTCGTCGTCGACGGCGACGTGCTCGTGGGCGGCCAGTCGACCGTCGAGCTCGGCGTCCGCGGCCGCAACGTCGCGATCGGCGAGCGCGTCAGCGTCGGCGACGACATCGAGGCCGAGGGAGACTGCCGGCTCGACACCTGGTGTTCCGTCGACGGCAACGTGTTGGTCGGCGAGGACGCGTACCTCGGCGAGCGGGTCACCGTCACCGGGCGCCTGATGGTGTCGGGCGACCTCGACATCGGTGACGACGTGACGATCGAGGAGGGGTTCGAGGCCAACGGCTGGATCGTCATCCGCAACCCGGTGCCGACGATCGTCTTCTACTTCATCGTCCTCTCGCAGCTGCTGCGCGTCGGCGAGACCGACGCGGCCGACGAACTTGCCGAGGCGCTCGCCGACGGCGACGACGTCCGCGACCCACTCTTGATCCCGCGGAGCGCCGAGATCGCCGACGACGCGTGGCGCGTGTCGACGCCGGCGACCGTGGGCGACGACTGCCGGCTCCACGGCAACCTCCGCGCGGCGTCGATCCGCGTCGGGGAGCGCAACGAGGTGTTCGGCTCGCTGCGCGCCCGCGAAGACATCACCGTGGGCGCGGAGACGGTCATTCACGGCGACGTGACAACCCGGGGCGGAACCGTGACCGTCGAGGCCGGCGCGCGCGTCCTCGGCGACGTCTCCGCCGGCGACCTCGTGGTGTACGACGGCGCGGAGATACAGGGCACGCTCCGGGCGCGCGGCGAGATGAAGTTGGTACAGCGGACGGGCCCCGAAACCGAGGCGGACGAAGTCGAGGAAGGGGGAGGAGCCGAAGCCGGAGGGTCAGACGGAGTCGACAGCGAGGAGCCGGACGGAGTCGGAGATGACGACGCCAATCCGGGCGACGGGACCGAGAACGAGACGACGGAGTCCGCGCGCGAGGACGACGCCCCCGAGACAGACGGCGAGTCCGAAGCCGAGGGGACCGCAGCGGTGACCGCCGACGCCGGGGCGGCGACGGAGGCGGTCGAGTCAGAGAACGACTCCTGACCGGGAGAGAACGTCTTCGGCCAGTACCCGCCGATCCCAGAACAGCTGTATCGAAGCCTGAAGAGACACATTAACGCAGATGAGCCGCCAGTTCGGCGGACGTTTAACCCGATTTTAGCCGTTTTAATTTCACAAATTGTCTGAACGGACACAAGGCACTTACAACGGCCGCCGAAACGGCCGAGTGCGACATGAGCCGATCACTGACGGCGACCCGCCGCGCGACGCTGGCGGGGCTGGGCGCGATCGTCGCATCGGGAAGCGTGACAAGCGTAGCCGCGGCCGCGGAGAGGGACTGGACCGTCGAGGCGACCGAGACGGACAGCACGCTTCACGACGTGGTGTCGGCGAACGCCGGTCGCTTCGCGGTCGGGGGCGGCGGCGTGCTCACCGCGCCCGCCGAGGAGGGTTGGCTGACGCTCCGCGACGGCGGCCCGACCGGAAACGGGAACAACCTCTACGGCGCGTCGGTCACCGACGACGGCGAGCGCGTCTGGTTCGTCGGCGCGAGCGGCGCCATCGGCGAGTACATCCCCGCGACGGACACGCTCGTTGACCGCTCCGCGCCGATGGACAACACGAACAACTACAACGACGTCGCGGTCACCAGCGCCGCCGGCGAGGCGAACGTGTACGTCGCCGGCGACTCGGGGAAGATCTACTACAGCTTCGAGAACGGCGCGACGGGGACGTGGGACTACGTCACGCCCGGGAGCGGCTCGGCGCTCCCCGCGATCGACTTCCACGCCCCCCGAAGCGGACACGCGATCGATACGAACGGGCGCGTGTTCGCCACCGACGACGGCGTCACGTGGAACGCGATCGGCATCGAAGACGCGAACGTGACGTTCTACGGCCTCGACAGCGACGCCCCCGACGACGTCGCCGTCTCCGGCGGCAACGGGACGCTCCTGACGTACGACGGCGCGAACTGGACGCCCGACGCCCTCGGCGACGCCGACCTCGTCGACGTCGAGACCGACGGCGAGGCCGGCTACGTCGTCGGCAGCGGCGGGGTGGTTCAGGAGTCGACCGCCGACGACCGGATCGTCCTCGACACGCCGACCGGCGAGAACCTGAACGCGGTCGACGTCGATGGCGACGCGGTCGTCGTCGGGTCCAGCGGCACCGTCCTGCGTCGGTAACGGCCTCGGCGACGGCCACTCGATCGGTCCATACCCGCCGAGCTATCGGATCCCTCTCAGTCGCCGTCTCCGTCCGGGGCGGCGACGAACACTTCATCGTCAAGGGCCTCACAGACCGCGTCTGCGAGCGCCCGGAGGTTCACCGTGTCCTCGCGGTTGTACGAGACGAGCGTCTCCAGCGCTTCCTCGTCGCCGCGCTCGTACTCACGCCAGAGGCGCACCGCGTCGCGGCCGGAGATGTCCGGGCGGTCGCGGTCGATCCCGAGTTCCTTCTCGATCGGTTTCAACCCGCCCGAGAGGCCGATCCGCTTGGCCGGGTACATCAGGTCGAGGTGGGGCGTGTCGATTTCGACGTCGAAGGATGTTTCGAGGAAGGGGACGTCGAAGCGCGCGCCGTTGAACGTCGCGAGCAGGCTCGCGTCTGCGAACTGCTCCCGGAGCCGGCGCGCGGTGAGGTCCTCGCCCGCGACGAGCGTCGTCGTCTCGCCGCCCTGATGGAAGCTGACCGTCGTCACGCGGTCGCGGCGCTCGTCGAGGCCGGTGGTCTCGATGTCGAAGAAGCAGGTCTCCTCGCGGAAGTTCTCGTAGAGCCGCCAGCGCTCTCCGGAGGGGAACTCGCGGTCGAAGTAGGCCGCGTCGTCGTCGTCGAGCCGCGTCAGCGCCTCCGCGATGAACGACTCGATCCGGTCCGCGGTCGTCGTCCCGACGCCCGCGACGTCGACCCCGGGGTCGAACGCCTCCCACGTGGTGACGCCCCGCCCCCAGAGGCGTCGTTCGGTCGTCTCGCCCACCCCCTCGACGGGGATGAAGCTGTTCTCGATACGCATGTCCGTTCCGGCGCGGCGCGTAGCTAAAAAGCCGACGGGAGTGGGCGGGCGGCCCCGACCGACGAAGAGCTAACACGGTCCGGGCCCGAGGGCCGTGCGTGATCGAGCGAGCGAACCGACGGGAGGGCGAGGCGCGAGCGCCGCGATGACACGGACAGACCCAGACGATGTCACGCTGATCGGGCATCGCGCCTGCGCCGACCAGTACCCGGAGAACACGGTCGGAGCGATCGAGCGCGCGTCACCGCGCGTCGACGCCGTCGAGCTCGACGTGCGACGGTGTGCGAGCGGTGAACTCGTCGTCGTCCACGACGCGGATCTCGGCCGACTGACCGACGCGTCCGGACCCGTCGCGGATGCCGACTGGAGCGAACTCCGCGAACTGACGGTCCTCGGCTCCGAGGAGTCGATCCCGCGGCTCGACGGCGCGCTCGACGCCGCGCCCGACGACCTCACCGTCAACGTCGAGGTCAAGGAGCCGGCCGTCGCGGGCGACGCGCTCGACACGGCCCGGCGGGCGGCGAACGAAGTACTGTTCTCGTCGTTTCACCCTCAGGCGCTCGTGGCGCTGCGGGACCGCGACCCCGAGACTGCGCGCGCGCTGCTCGTCGCGGGCGGGGACGCCGAGCGCGCGGTCGAGGCGGCGACCGACCTCGGCTGCGTCGCGGTCCACCCCCCGATCGACGTCGCGACCGAGCCAGGGTTCGTCGATGCGGTACACGAGGCCGGGCTGCGGGTGAACGCGTGGACCGCGACAGACCGCGACGAGGTCGAGCGGCTCCTCGGAGCCGGCGTCGACGGGATCATCGCCGACCGGTGGGACCTGCTCCCGGAGCCGGGGCGGTCGTCGCGGGACTAAGTAGCTCCCGCTCCAACGCGACGATATGTGCGGCCGCTACACCCTCTTCACCCCCACCGCCGACCTCGAAGCGCGGTTCGACGCCGACTTCGGCGACCGTGAGCCGAGCTACAACTGCGCGCCCGGGCAGTCGCTACCGGTGATCGCGGACCGGGATCCCGGCAAGACGACCCGGATGGAGTGGGGGCTGACCCCGTCGTGGGCGGACGAGTCGTTCGACCTCATCAACGCCCGCGCGGAGACCGTGCGGGAGAAGCGGAGCTTCGCCGACGCCTTCGAGCGCCGGCGCTGTCTCGTCCCCGCCGACGGCTTCTACGAGTGGGTCGGCGGCGACCGCGGCGGCGGGAAGACCCCCTACCGCGTCGCGTTCGACGACGACCGCCCGTTCGCGATGGCGGGGATCTACGAGCGGTGGGAGCCGCCGACGCCGGAGACGACCCAAACGGGGCTCGGCGCGTTCGGCGGCTCCCACCGCTCGTAGA